>JAGAYQ010000326.1 GCA_017940445.1 Pyramidobacter sp.
ACACTTTAGCGGACTAAAATGTATTCGTTAGAAGTGTGTGAGCACACAAAAATGGAGACTTTCACGAGAAAATAACACGGCTGTTGCCTTCACGGCATTTGTAGAACAGTCTCATTTTTTACACCGGCCGCCCAAGGGCTGAGAAAGTGCAAATGAGTTCCTCGCACGCGCATTTACTTTATCAAACAGAAGTAAAGCTGGTATAAAACGTGTGCATACACATAAAGATGCTCAAATCGCTGATCGAGCTTGAGGACACGCTGACCGGTCAGGCATAAAATTTGCGCCGCACTTCCCTCGCAGGGAATGCGGCGCTTTTGTTATAATGGGGCCGAAACACAAAGGAGTGACGAGCGATGAACAACTCTTTGAATGTCCCCCGTCTGGTGATCGCCGCGCCGCAGAGCGGGTCGGGCAAGACGACGCTGACGTGCGGCATTCTGGCGGCTCTGGCACGCCGCGGTGTGCGAGTGCAGGCTTACAAGGTGGGGCCGGACTATATCGATCCGGGGTATCTGGGACTGGCATCCGGGAGGGCGGCCCACAATTTGGACACATGGCTGATGGACGAGGCGGCGATGCTGCGCGTTTTTGCGCACAGCGCCGCGCAGGCTGATGCGGCCGTGGTGGAAGGGGTCATGGGACTGTACGACGGCGGAACGGGAGGGGTGAGCAGCACGGCACAGATCGCCAGGCTGCTGCGCGCTCCTGTGGTGCTGGCCATCGACTGCAAGTCCATGGGCGACAGCGCCGCGGCGCTCGCATTGGGCTTCCGTGAGTATGACAAAACGGTCGACTTCCGCGGGGTCATCCTTAACCGGCTGGGGTCTGCCAGCCATGAGCGCATGATCCGCGAGGCAATGGCCCGCGTGGGGATCCCCGTGCTGGGAGCTTTGCGGCGCGATGAGCGTTTTGTGATGCCTGAACGGCATCTTGGGCTGCTGCCGACGGACGAGAACGCAGGCCATTCGTTTGACGCGCTGGCAGAGGTCGCCGCTCAGTCGGTCGACCTTGACGGGCTGCTGAGCGTTGCCCGCTCGGCGCCAAATCTGGAGGTGCAGGCCGATAATCTGTTCCTCTGCCGTGAGCGGGCGGTGATCGCGGTAGCGCGCGACGCGGCGTTTTCGTTTTACTATCCCGAAAGTCTGGCGCAGCTCGAGTGGTGCGGCGCGCACATCGTCTTCTTCAGTCCGCTGGACGATGCAGCTCTGCCTGCGTGCGACGGCGTGATCTTCGGCGGCGGCTTTCCAGAGATGTTCGCTTCGCGTCTTGCCGCCAATGAATCGATGAAAGCGTCGATCCGCACCGCGATCGAGGCAGGGATGCCGGTATACGCCGAATGCGGCGGTTACATGTATCTGACGCGATCGCTTACAGATTTTGACGGCACCGAACACGCGATGGTCGGCGTCGTCCCTGCCGCGTGCCGCATGAACGACCGGCTGCAGACGGTAGGCTATGTGGAATGCACAGCACTGAGCGATTCGCCGCTCGCCGCCGCGGGAACGGTCGTGCACGGGCACGAGTTCCA
>JAGAYQ010000032.1 GCA_017940445.1 Pyramidobacter sp.
CGTAATGTTTTCTGTCCAGCTCGAACACCTGAGCGTACATCGGCTTGCCATACGACAGGCCGCGGAACTCCCACGCCTCGCCCGTGCCGTCGGGGTCGTCCATCCGCTTCAGCGTCGCGCTTCCCTGCGGATACTGCCCTGCCAGGCTTTCGGCCGCCTCGCGCAGCGTGGCATGTTTTGCGCTCAGCATCGTCACGGCAAGGAAGACCGAGCGGTCCTGCGCGATGATCGCGGCGCTGCCGGGCGCGGATTCGTCGATCCGCCACTCGCCCTCCGGCGCTTCGGCAGTGAAGAACGAGCCCGTGAGCGTCTCGTACACGATCACATCGTCGGATATGGCTGCATCAGCAGACACAACCGGCGAAACAGGAGCCGGTGCGGCCGGCATATCGGCCGACGCAGCCGGCACGGCATCCGCGCTCGTCCTCCCGGGTACAGGAGCGGGGACTGCCGAGACATCCGCCGAAACGGGCTGGATCATATCGGGCGAAACTGCCGGCAGATCAGGCGACACGATCGGCGCGATGTCGGCCGAGTCCGGCACGTTCTCGGAAACTGCGGAAGCCGCATCAGCCGCCCGATCCGGCGAAACGAGCGCCAGGGCTTCCGTCCAGGGACGGCGCGCCTCGGCACAGCCGCAGAATATCAGCGCCGCACTCAGCGCACATAAAACTTTTTTCATGAAAAAACGCTCCTCTGCTGGGGATTGGGGAGCGGAAGCCACGCCTCCGCACGCGTCTATTTTATACGCGGCGGCGTTTTTTTCCAACCATGAAAATGCAAGTCAATAAAAAGCGCCGTCCCCGAAACGATCGTGATTGATCGCTCCGGGGACGGCGCCGCGTTATGTATTGGGAGGCGGGCTGTTTATGGCAGGAAGATCAGCTGCTCAGCCGCAGCAGCGCGGCCGCAATGGCGATGATGCCGCTTTCCTTGGAATGATGCGCGCGTGACTGGCGCGGCGGCTCGGGCGCCTTTTTCCGAGGCGCAGGCTTGGGGGCGGGAGATTTGTGCACCGCCGGGGCGGGGATCTTCTTCTGCGGTTCAGATTTCACGATCGCAGAAGGCTTTTTCATTTTTATGCTGTGCTGCGTCTGGCGCGACGGCTCGGGCTTTTTCATGTCGGTCTTCGCGAACGCGGCCGTAGAGACCGCGAAGGCGGCGGCAAGCGTCACCGCAAGCATGGCTTTATACGATTTCATCGGGACGACCTCCTTCGTTTATCGCGTTTCGTTCGATGGTCACAGTATACCCGAGAGGCCTCTTTCGCACATCGTGCTTTTGCCGCATCCTGCGATTGGAGATTTCTCCAATCTTTCAGGGCATCAAAAAAGACGCCCTCTGCTGCGCAAAAGGCGTCCCGAAATGATTATGATTCGCTATGCGTCGAACACGGCCGCGCACTTTTCAAGCAGCGTGCGGATCGGCAGGCTCTGCGGGCAGGCCAGTTCGCATTTGCCGCATCTGATGCAGTCGCTGGCCCGCACGGCGCCGTTGTTTGTGCGGAAAGCGTATTCTTTCTTGGCCGCGTCGAGGCGGTCATACTGCATGATCTTGTTCATCGCCGAAAAGATATAGGGAATGGGGATCTTTTTCGGACAGCCGGGCATGCAGTACTGGCAGTTCGTGCAGGGGATGGAGTCGATCTTTGCCAGTTCTTCCTGCGCACGCTTCATCACCTGGCGCTCAGCCTCCGACAGCGGCACAAAGTTCTTCATGTACGACAGATTGTCCTCCATCTGCTCGACGTTCGACATGCCGCTCAGCACCGTCATCACGCCTTCAAGCGAGGCAGCAAAGCGCACGGCCCACGAAGCGGGTGAAGCCTCGGGCGCAGCAGCCTTGAACACGTCGGCAGCCGCCTGGGGAGGCGTCGCCAGGATGCCGCCTTTGACCGGCTCCATGACCACGATCGGCTTGCCGTGCTTTCTCGCGACTTCATAATTCTCGCGCGAGCGGATCGACGGACTGTCCCAGTCGGCATAGTTCAGCTGAAGCTGCACAAATTCCGTTTCCGGATGCTCCGTCAGCAGCTTGTCGAGCAGCTCGGGCCCCGCGTGGAA
>JAGAYQ010000327.1 GCA_017940445.1 Pyramidobacter sp.
ACATATAAACTACCGTAATACCAGTCGTCGCCGTCACGTCCCCTGAATTTAATCTTTCGCATCGTCCTTCACCTTCGCGCGGCGGTTCCAAAGCTCAATGAGGTATTGTTTGCTCATGCCGTAAGGCGTGCTGCAATGACAATTTTCGCAATATACAACAAACGTTTCTCGAAAAGTTTCTCGTACAGTAATACGCTTAGCCCCGCAAAACGGGCACGGCTTCAATTCAACAGGTTCTGTCATACTTATCACCTCTCTCAAAATTCAAACGCCATGTGATAAATCACCGCCAGCGCCCGAAACACCGGCTCAGCCTGCTGAGGAACTACAGCATTGCCGAGCGCTTTCAGGCGTTTCGCGCGGTTCGGCATGCCCACGACCGTGCGCGGGTGCTCGTACTCATACTGTGGCTCCCCCGGCCGTGCCGGCCATCCCATCCAAGGCCCCGGCTCGTCGCAGTCAGGATCAGTCCATCCGTCAGGATAGCCCATCAGCTGTTCGACCCACGCAGGATTCAGCTGGCCGTGGCCTTCGGTCTGCGCTGTTTGCGCTTCGCGCGTCACATGCGCGACCTGCGCATTGATGTTGATGGGCTCGCCGTTTTTCACTCGCCGCTGATAGAGCTCTTCGGACATGGCGCCTCGGTCGGCGTTAGCGTCGGGGGGGCGCCAGTAGCGCATTCGATCGCATCCGGCAGGCTGTTGGTCATAGGATTGCGCCCCTTGGAGTAAAGACACGAGAGGGAACGCGCTCCTTTGTAGTCTCTCGCCGCCGGCGTCGGCCATGCGCTTGCAGGGGCTTCGTTCGAGATCGAGGATGTCGCGCCGGACGCCGTAGATGAAGATTCGCTCGCGCTGATGGGGCGCGCCAACCGCAGATGCAGGTATGAGGACTGTTCCGACTTCGTAGCCTTCTGCTTCCAGACCCCGCGAGCAGACGTCCAGAGCGGCATTGACCGCTCCACGAACATTTTCACCAACCACAAAACAAGGGGAGCTTTCGCGGACGATGCGGAGCATTTCAAACCACAGTCCGCTTCTGGTGATGTTTCCTTCGGAGTCGACAAGCCCCGCCCGCCGTCCTGCGAGGGACAAGTCCTGACAGGGGAAACCTCCGTAAACAATGTCAACTGATTCGTAGTCATGACCGTTAACCTTTCTCACGTCATCCAGTATCGGCACGTCAGGGAAACGTTTTTTCAAAATCTGCACGGGGAACGGCTAGATCTCGCACATAGCAACAGGCTCAATGCCCACGGCCAGCGCGGCCAGATCGAGGCCGCCGATACCGGAAAAGAGCGACAGGCCGTTCACGCAGCCTGCATCAGACCGCCGTCATATCCGAGCATCGATGAGCCTCCCTTCGTTCCACTGGCGGATTGCGTCTTCTGCCGTGTCGTGCTCGTCAGTGACGGTCCCGCACTCAAAGCAGAAGACGCACCATTTCCCCTCAGGCGTGTGATACAGCTCGCCGTCCTTCTCGTGACAGATGGGGCATTCAGGATTCAGCTCAGTATTTGCCATTGAGTGCGTGCTCCGTGAATATGTGCCACAGCAGGGCGCCCCTGCGGATCTTCACGCGACGGCGCTTGCGTTCTTTAGGCGACAGAGCGAGCGCATTCATAAGCTGTTCGCATTCGGTGATTTTCAGCGCGAGGCTCAGCTTTAGATCGCGCAGACATTGCAGATTTTTTCGCTCTTCGCGCTGAAGATCGCGTACAACGGATTGCAAATACCGACAGTGCTTCGCGCAATTACCCAACTCGTTCTCCAGTTCGCGGATCCGCGACCAGGGCCAGATATTCAGACTCACATTTATCCCTTCTCTCGCAAATTTTCGCCCGTGCAGTTGGCGATCGTGCCGAAATGCGCGATGCGGTCCATGATGCGCTCGCCGTAGCGCGCGACGAATTCCTTCACGCCCAGATTGCCGGTCAGTACAGTAGGCTTGAGCGCGTCGTAGCGTTCAGAGATGATGTAGTTCACGCGCGCTTTTGCTCCAGGCGTCGCGTCTTCGCTCGCCAGATCGTCAAGGACAAGGAACGGCGCCTTCGCCGCCGCTTCGGTCGAGTCGCGGTCGTTGACGAGCTTGTAAATGTGCATCCAGCACAGGGCGCGTTCTGCATCACGCGCCATATCGTTCCAGCGCTCAGGATGCCGCCACAGGTCTGCCGGCGTCTTGGCTTCGAGCCAGCGCACGAACGCGCACGCCGCCGCATAGCTTTTGCCGACGCCTTTGGGGCCGAGGAGCAACAGGATGGGCCGATGCTTAAAGTCCCAGACGTTGGCGTTCACAAGCGCCTCCGTCGGCTTGGGAGAGGCAAGCGCCAATTTGTGGATCGCGGGTATCGCCGTCTGCGTCAAAACCTCGACAAAGTGCTCGCGCAGTTCCCGGCGCTTGGCAATGCCGTAGGCGCAGTCGGGAGCCATGAACCAGCACGCCGTGCTGGCATGTTCGCCAGTCGGGAGCGTGCAGTGAAGCCGCCCGTCCTCGCAGGGACCGGGACAGTGCAGATGCAACTCCTGCATCACCCTCATTCGCATTTCCGCTTTTTCACGGATGCCTTCGACAAGGCGGGAGATATAGGCGTTAGGAGCGGAAACGTCTGTACCATTCGCCTGCGGGCTGCGGGCTTCCAGCGGCAAGCCATTTGGCATAGGCATTCATATCACCTCCGAATTCCTTCTGGATAAGGTCGTTCTCGTTCTCAAAGTGCTCATTGTTCTCCGGCTCCATCATGCCGCCGAACGCCAGCCGGGGCTCGTCATCGTCGCCGATAAAGTCCTTCCATCGCCCCGAAGGCCCGAAGAAGGTCGAGCCCATCATGACATACTGCGGCTGTATGCAGTTGTCGCGGATATAGTCAGCATAGCCCTCAACGGCCTTCTTGAAGTCCTCCATGGGCACGCCCTTGCGGCGATGCCCGATGTAGCTTTTCAGCGCCTTGTCTTTCGCGCTGCTACGCTTCCTCGGGTAGTTCTCCCAGACGACTTCGAACTCCTCTTTGAGCTCCTTTTCGGTCAGTCGGGAGACTCGGGAAGTGCTTTTTTCAGGTGCCTCGATTTTCTGAGCACCATCGTCAATCTCGCTTCCTGACTTGAACGGGGGACAATGGTTTTGAATTTCTGGTTCTGGTTCTGGATCTGGTTCTAAAGGGTGAATTTCGGCTGAACGTTCAACTGAACAGTTCAACTGAACAGACTGAACATGTTCAATCGCTGTTTGCTGAGCAAGTTCAGCCTTCTTCCGCGCCCGTTCAGCCCTGCGATATTCGCGGTAATACTCGCGCTTATCGTTGTTTTCGCCGCTGTACTGTTCCCAATCATGGACGTGATAGCCGTTTTGGTGCTCGTCCAGAAATCCAGGACGCGATTCGCCGCAGTGCACCAGCTCATAGGCGAACTGAGCGGGGTCGATGCTTTCATCAAGATCGCACCCATAGGCGAGTTCTTCGTCATCGGCGGGGAGGTTCCCGTCGGGATAGTTGAGCATCGCAAAGCGCCAGAGGTTGAATACGTAATAGAACGCATCCCGTCGAGTGATGTTCAGCCGCCGCGCCAGCCGGTAAAGCTTGGCATGGCGCGGCAGGTCGACGGATACTTTCACCCACAGGCCGCGGGACATAGCGGCACCTTAGAACGGGATTCCGTCGCCGTAAGGGCCTCCGGGATTGCTAGTATTGCGGTAGCTCTGCGGCTGTGTCTGAGGCTGTGCGTTATTGAAGGGCACGGAGAAGGTCGTCGTATCCGGTCCGGCAAAGGCAGGGTGAGGCGCGTCGCCGGGATTCTGCCAGGGCGGGAGCAAGTCGGTCTTGTCGCGGCGGAGGATATAGGCCACTTTGGCGGACTTCTCGCCGTTATAGTCCTCGTGCTTCACATGCACGCCGCCGACCTTGCCGACCCATGCCGGCAGGTTCATCGTCGGCTGCATGTTGAAGGCGTCGAACAGCTCGCCAAGACGCTGATCAAGTTTGACCTTCTGTTCCTGATCTTCCGGCTGACACCCAATGTACAGCCACAGATGATTCTTCATGCCGGACACGTCAAACTCGATCTTGATTGATTCCTTGCCGCTGTTTTTGCTGATGTGATAATCGGCTTTTGCGATCCTCACGCGGTAGTCACCGACGGGGGTCGACTCATATTCAGGGCGCTTGTTAGGGTCATAATTTCT
>JAGAYQ010000328.1 GCA_017940445.1 Pyramidobacter sp.
CGGGCGATCTTGACGCTGTCAGCCAGGCCGAGGCGGTAGGCGCGGCAGCCTTCGCTTTCAAGCTTGATGCCCTCACACGGCAGCGTCCACTCGCCGTCATACGCCGGGAGCGGGACTTCCGGAATGTGCAGTCTGCACTCGGGGAACAATGCATGGATCTCAGTCGCCGCGCCGAGCACGCTGAGCATGTCGCCGCGGTTGGGCGTGACCGACATGTCAAAGACCACGTCGTCAAGGCCCAGCCACGTACCGGCGTCGGCTCCAAGAGGCGCGTCCTGAGGCAGCATGAGGATGCCGTATTCGTCAGTCAGATCGGGAACGCCCAGCTCCTTGGCCGAGGCCATCATGCCCTCGCTGACGAAGCCTTCGCCGAAATCGCGCACGCCCAGCTCCATGCCCTCGATCGTGCAGGCACCGGGAGCGAACCAGGGGATCACGTCGCCCAGCTTGACGTTGGGAGCAGTGGTCAGGCAGATGTGATATTCGTCGCCGCCCAGGTGCAGCTTGGCGACCTTCAGGCCATCCTTGGTGGGATGAGTAGCCAGCTCGACGATCTTCGCGATGCGCACGCCCTTGACATTGGCGCAGGGACGGGAGATCCCCTCGATCTCGTTGCCCGTGACCGTCAGCTTTTCGGCGATCTCGTCAAGAGAGACGGGCAGGTCGATAAATTCTTTCAGCCAGTTGATAGAAAGCAGCATTACTCATGCCTCCCCGAAAGCAGATAGGAAACGTCGCCGTCGAACAGCGCGCGAAGGTCGGTAAGACCGTACTTGAGCATGGCGATGCGGTCAAGCCCCATGCCCCACGCGAAGCCCGTGTACTTTTCCGGATCGATGCCGCCGTAACGCAGCACGTTGGGATGGACGATGCCCATGCCGCCGATCTCCAGCCAGCCCGTGCCCTTGCAGATCTGGCAGTGCGGGTCGGAGCCGGAGCACTTGAAGCACTCGATATCGACTTCGAGCGACGGCTCGGTGAAGGGGAAATAGCTGGCGCGGTAGCGGGCTTTCAGCTTCTTGCCGAAGATGCCCTCCATCATCGCCTCAAGGCAGCCCTTCAGGTCGCCCACGGAGATGTCTTTATCGACGATCAGCCCCTCCACCTGGTGGAACATCGGCGAGTGCGTGGGGTCGTTGTCGCGGCGGTAGACGCGGCCAGGGCAGGCGATGCGCAGCGGCGCGCCCATTTCGAGCATCGAATGGACCTGCATGCCTGACGTGTGAGTGCGCAGCAGTCGCCCGTCGCCGAAGTAGAACGTGTCCTGCATGTCGCGCGCAGGATGATGGGGCGGGATGTTGAGCGCTTCGAAGTTGTAGAAGTCGGTCTCGACTTCGGGGCCCTGCACGGTGACGAATCCCAGACCTTCGAGCACTTCGAGCACGTCCATCATCACCTGCACGACCGGGTGGAAGCCGCCCAGCGGACGTCCGCTTGCCGGCTGCGTCACGTCGATGCGGTCGCGCATTTCGGCCGCCGTCAGCGCGGCGCGCTCGCATTTCTCGATCGCGGCGTCGAGCTTGGCGGTCAGCTCCGTCTTCGCGGCGTTGATGATCTTTCCGGCTTCGGGACGCTCGGCGGCAGACAGCTTGCCCAGCATCCGCTGGAGCCCCGTCATCGCGCCCTTCTTGCCGAACACGGCGACGCGACAGTCGTTCAGCGACTCAAGCGTCGCGCCTTCGGCAACGGCCGCCTCCACCTGAGCCCGGATCTTCTCGATCTCAAGAGCGATTTCACTGCTCATCGGATAATTCCTCCATTCATATCACAAAAGACCGGCATAAAACAGAAGGACCCCTGTCATCCTGTGACAGGAGTCCTTCATGCGTTCGCCTGACAGGTTGAGAAAGTCTGTTCAACCCTACTTGGAAGCCGCGGCCTTCGCCTGCTCGGCGATCGTGCGGAACGCGGCCATATCGTTGACAGCCAGGTCGGCGAGCATCTTGCGGTTGATCTCGATGCCGGCCTTCTTCAGACCATTCATGAAGAAGCTGTAGGACATGCCCTCCATGCGAGCCGCGGCGTTGATACGGGAGATCCACAGACGGCGGAAATCTCTCTTCTTGCGGCGGCGGTCCTTGAACATGCTGCTCAGAGCATGCAGATAAGCCTCGCGGGCGCGGCGGTAATTGTTCTTCTTACGGCCGAAGAAACCCTTGGTGATCGAAAAAAGCTTCTTGTACTTTCTGTCGCTGGAACTTGCTGCTTTAACACGCATTGATCTTCACCTCAGAAATTATAAACTTACTTGTAGGGCATCATCAGGCGCAGCATCTCTTCCTGCCCGTTGGCAAGAAGGCCAGCCTGACGCAGACGGCGGTGACGCTTGGCGTTCTTGGTGCTCAGAAGGTGACGGCGGCCGTTCTTCTGATACTTCACCTTGCCGCTGCCCGTGTACGAGAAGCGCTTCTTCGCGCCCGAATGAGTCTTTGCTTTCCAGACCATAACTGATAACCTCCGTAAATTCAGTTTCTATTCTTTGCTGTCGCTCTTCGCGGAACTTCCGCTCA
The DNA here is from genome assembly GCA_017940445.1 of Pyramidobacter sp. Lineage (GTDB taxonomy): Bacteria > Synergistota > Synergistia > Synergistales > Dethiosulfovibrionaceae > Pyramidobacter. Next base: position 2,511 of record JAGAYQ010000328.1, read on the forward strand.
GCGGAACAAACAACGCTCTCATGTAGCGGCCTTCCATGCGCGGCTCTTCGTCCATCTTGCCAGCCGCCGCACAGTCGATCGCCACGCGGTCGATGACCTCACGGCCCTTATCCAGAAACGCCATCTCTCTGCCGCGGAAGAAGATCGACACCTTGACGCGGTGCCCGCCTTCGAGGAACTTGATGATCGCCTTCGTCTTGAAGTCGTAATCGTGCTCGTCGATCTTGGGGCGCATCTTGATCTCCTTGAGCGCCTGCACCTTCTGCTTCTTTCTTGCGTCCTTGTCGCGCTTCTGCTGCTGATAGCGGTACTTGCCGAAATCAAGGATGCGGCACACCGGCGGCTTTCCGTCGGGAGCGACCTCCACCAGATCCAGTTCGCGCTCTTCCGCTGCGGCAATTCCTTCAGCCGGAGTCATCACGCCGAGTTTCGTGCCGTCGTTATCGATGACGAGCACCTCCGCTGCCGTGATCTCTTCGTTCACTCGCGGCTCGTCGGGCAGTTTTCTAGCTATGTGAGTCACCTCCACAAAAATTTGGCGATAAAAAAATGAGGAAAGGCTCAAAGTCCTCTCCTCATGCTCAATATGCTCAATCACACTGATTGTGATAAATGCGCATGACCCGTCAGCTGCCTTCCGGCGCCGATCAGGCGAGAGGAGAACCTCTGCTTCTCGATCGCTTGAGTGATTCTAGCACCGCAAAGCGATTTGCGCAAGGGGGCAAAATCCGAAAGTCAAAATGTTCCAGATAAAACGATCTTCCTCGCTCCGCTCAAAAAAGATTATAGGCGAAATGCGGCAAAAATGGTAAAATAGATTGGATAAAATTCCCGCAGTGTTTCTTGAGTGAAGCGGAACGTCCGCTTCGGTGCAAAATGGAGGTTTCTTCATGGAAGAACAGGATATGGGGCGGGTCATTCTCAATCCGCTCGTCCCGGAGATCAAAAAAAGCTACCTTGATTACGCAATGAGCGTCATCATCGGCCGCGCGCTGCCCGATGCCCGCGACGGTCTCAAGCCGGTGCAGCGCCGCGTGCTGTACGGCATGCTGGGGCTGGGCATCCGTCACAATCAGGCGTACAAAAAGTCGGCGCGCGTCGTCGGCGAAGTCATGGGTAAATATCACCCGCACGGCGACGCTTCGATCTACGACACGATGGTGCGACTGGCACAGCCGTGGAACCTTCGCTATCCGCTCGTCGACGGTCAGGGCAACTTCGGCTCGGTCGACGGCGACAGCGCGGCCGCCATGCGTTACACAGAAGCCCGCTTCGCCGAGCTTGGCGAGCTGATGCTTCAGGACATCGACGAAGACACGGTGGACTGGGGCCCCAACTTTGACGAATCGCTGAAAGAGCCGCTCACGCTGCCCAGCCTCGTGCCCAATCTGCTGGTCAACGGCAGCACGGGCATCGCCGTCGGCATGGCGACCAACATGCCGCCGCACAACCTGGGCGAGGTGGTGGACGCACTCTGCTGCCTGATCAAAAATCCCGACGCCGAACTGTCCGAGCTGATGGACTGTCTGCCCGGCCCCGACTTCCCTACCGGCGGCGTGATCATGGGACGCGAGGGCATCATCGACGCCTACCGCACGGGCCGCGGCCGCATCATCGTACGCGGCAGGTGCCACGTCGAAGAGGGCAAGCGCAAGACCTCCGTGGTCATCACCGAGATCCCCTACATGGTCAACAAGACGACGCTGATCGAGGGCATCGCCAAATGCGTGCAGGAGCACACGATCGACGGCGTCTCCGACATGCGCGACGAATCAGACCGTCAGGGTCTGCGCATCGTGCTCGATCTGGCCCGCGACGGCGATCCCGAGCTGGTGCAGCGGCAGCTGTTCAGCCGCACGATGATGCAGAGCACGTTCGGCGTGATCAACCTGACGCTGGTCGATCAGCGTCCTGTCGAGCTGGGGCTGAAACAGATGCTCCAGGTGTTCCTCGACTACCGCCGCAGCGTCGTCAGACGGCGCACGCAGTTCCGTCTTGCCAAAGCGCAGGAGCGCGAGCACATCGTTGAAGGACTCCTTCGGGCGCTTGACATGATCGACGAGGTGATCCACGCCATCAGAAGCGCTCACAGTACCGAAGACGCGCACCGCAACCTTGTTGAGGAGCTCCAGTTTTCAGACAAGCAGGCGCAGGCCATCCTCGACATGCGTCTGCAGCGCCTGGTCGGACTGGAGCGCGAAAAGCTGATGGCCGAACTGACGCAGCTGCTGGCCGACATCGCCCGTTACAAGGAAATCCTTGCCGACGTCCATGTGCTCGACGGCGTTATCCGCGACGAGCTGACCGAGCTCCGCAGCCGTTTCGGCGACAAGCGCCGCACCGAGATCGTCGCCCACGTCGAGAGCACGGCTGCCTCGTACGAGGATCTGATGCCGGAAGAAAACATCGTCATCACGCTGAGCAAGGACGGCTTCCTGCGCCGCTCCAACCTGAAGGACTACAACGTGCAGAACCGCGGCGGCAAGGGCCGTCGAGGCGCCAATCTGCACGAAGAGGATCAGGTTGGCGACATGGTCGTCACCACCACCCACAACGACGTGCTGCTGTTCACCAGCCGCGGCCGCGTCTTCGCCATCAAGGGCCATCTGGTGCCGGAGACGAAGACGGGCAAGGGCCGCAAGGTCGCGCAGTTCATCTCGCTCACCGAGGGCGAGACCGTCGTGACGATGATGGGGCGCTTCCCAGATCAGTGCAGCACCGTCGTGCTCATTACCCGCAAGGGCATCGCCAAGCGCATGGACAAGGGTGAATTGCAGAACCTCACGCGCGCCGGGCGCCAGATCATGTCGCTCGACGAAGGCGACGAGATCTGCACCATCCGCTGCACGAACGGGCTTGACGATCTGTTCCTCGTCAGCTCTCAGGGGCGCGGTCTTCGCATCAGCGAGGACGAGATCCGCACCATGGGCCGCTCCGCACGCGGCGTCAAGGCGATGAAGCTCGACGAGGGCGATGAGATCATCTCGTGCGAAGTCATCACCGGCGACAGCCGCATTCTGCTGGTCAGCACCCACGGCGTCGGCAAGATCACGTCATATGACGAGTTCTCCGTCCACCATCGCGCCACAGGCGGACAGCGCGCCATGCGCATCAGCGAGCGCACCGGCAGGCTGGCCGTAGCCAACACGGTCTTCCCCGGCGACGAGGTCGCGCTGATGACCGCCGGCGGCAACATCATCCGCCTGGCTGTCGACACCATCCCGCAGCTGTCGCGCGACGCTGCCGGATCGTACCTGATCCGCCCCGACGAGGGCGACGAAGTGGCCAACGTCTCGCTGATCCACAAGGACGACCTGGCTCAGATGGGCTCCACGCGCGGCAATTCCGAGCAGGACGCGCTGCCGCCCGTGCAGGCTCCCGCCGAGCCGATGCTGCCGTTTGACGACGGAGACAGCGCTCCTGGCGGCGGTCTGGAGTTTGAAGACGTTCCCGGAGCTGTCATCGACGCCCCAGAAGACGAAATCCCCGATTCGCCCGAGAAGGAGGACTAATCCATGAAATTCGCACCCGACGGTTACATTTTCATGTTCGGCACGTTCGCCGTCACGCTGCTGCTGGCGCTCTGGTGCCGCTGGACTCTTGTGCTGATGCTGCCCATGCTGGTGATCGTGTTCAACTTTTTCCGCGACCCTGACCGCGTCCCCGCAGGTCCGGGCTACGTCAGCCCGGCCGACGGCAAGGTGATCGAGATCTTCGAGACCGATCATCCTTACACCGGCAAGGCGCTGAAAGTCGGCATCTTCATGAACGTGTTCAGCGTTCACGTCAACCGCATGCCATCGTCTGGCGAAGTCGAGTTCCTCGAATACGCGCCGGGCAAAAAATGGTTCGCCAACGCCGACAAAGCGTCGCTTGAAAACGAGCGCATGTACGTCGGCTACCGCGACGAGCACGGCCCCGTGCTGCTCGTGCAGATCGCGGGACTGGTCGCGCGCCGCATCGTCTGCCGCCTGAAAAAGGGTGACCGTCTCGACCGTGCACAGCGTTTCGGCATGATCAAGTTCGGCAGCAAAGTCGATGTGTATCTGCCGCTGACGACGAAGATCAAAGTCAAGCTCGGCGATCAGGTGTTCGCCGGCCAGACCGTCATCGCCGAAGCTGACGAATAGACACTTTCAGCGTTTTACAAGAAGGAGGTTTTTCCCGAATGAAGAAGATCAAGCTGCGCTTTCACCGTCCCAAGCGGCTGCGCGAGCTTCACATCCGCAACAATATCCCCAACATGATCACCAGCGGCAACCTGCTCTGCGGGATGCTGTCGCTGATCCTCGTCGTGCGCGGTCACATCCTGCCGGCAGCATGGATGATCCCCTGCGCCGTGTTCTTCGACTTCATGGACGGCAAAGTCGCCCGCGCCATGGGCGTGAGCAGCGATTTCGGCGTCGAGTTCGACAGCCTCGGCGACGTGGTGTCGTTCGGCGTCGCGCCGGCCATCCTCGTCTACTCCGCCTCGCTGCAGAACCTGCCCGGCATCACGGGCGCGCTGGCGGCCGCGTTTTTCGCTCTGTGCGGCGCGCTGCGCCTGGCGCGGTTCAACGTCGTGCACATGCCCGGACCGTTCCAGGGGCTGCCCATTCCCGCGGGCGGGCTGTTCCTCGTCTCGTTCGTCCTCTCCGGGCTGATCGGTTCCATCCCCGCCTGGGCGCTCGCCGTCATCACGGCGCTCACCGGAGCGCTGATGATCTCGTCCGTGCCCTACGGCAACCTCAAGACGATCAAGAAAGGCTGCATGAACAAGCCCAAGCTCTACGGACTGCTCACGTTCATGATCTCCATGCTCATCCTTGAGCGCGGCACTGGAATGCTGATCAACATCGCCATTTACCTGGTCAGCGGCATCGTTCACTTTGACTGGGGCAAATGGCTCTCGCTGCCCGAGCCGGTGGAGAGCGAACAGCAGAACTGAGCCCGGCAGCAGCTCTCCGCCGCTTTTGAACGTCGTAAAGGAGGCGATCTTATGCGCTGGAGAAAAAGCGCTATCGACGGCACGTTTGGCGACAAGACCGTGCTGCTGACCACAGGTGTGATCGACCGTCCGCGCAAGGCTGCGCTGCTGTTTCACGGCGTGCACAGCAGCTCCGGCTCCGACCCCGGCAACAAATACGCGCGCATCGGCGCGGCCCTGGCCGAAAACGGAGTCATGCCCATCCTCTGCGAGACCAGCCGCCGCGTGCGCAACCGTCACGACTACACAGACCGGCCGCTGGAGTGGATCATCGACGCGTTCCGCGGCAAAACATATCTGAACGAACTCGAAGACTGCTATCTCGCCTATCTGGCAGTGAAAGCGATCTATCCGCTTTTGCCGCTGACGCTGTGGGGCTTCTCTCTCGGAGGCTTGAGTGCGCTGCTCATCGCCGGGGGCGCGGCTTCCGGCACAAATCAGCCTGAAAAGCTCGACGGGCTGATCCTCTGCGGCTCGGGCGACAAGGTCTTTGCCGAGAACAAAGATATCTTCAAGCTGCCCATCCTCAGCACCGCACAGGAAGGCAGTGAGCAGCTCACCGCTGCCGGAAATAATCTGCGTGTGAACTGGGCGCGCGTCTTCCGCGGCAGCGAGGACACCACCTTCCCGCACGATGCCTGCGTGCGCGTGTACGAATCGCTCAGCACGGCCGACAAAGCCTTTTACGAAGTGCCAGGCAGCGACCATTCGTTCCGCCTGCTCCACGGTTCACCGTCGCACGTTCCGCTTGAAGAGGTCTTCAAGCGCGTGCCGCAGCTGTTTGCATTGGTATAAACGCGAGAACTCTTTTTACTGTCATACATGAAAAGCCATCAAAAAAAAGACTGTCCCGATTTTTCGAGACAGTCTTTTTTTGATCGGCGAAAAACGAACCGGAGGTTATTTGCCAACGAACATCGTAACGCCGGGGCCGAGCGGGATATTGAACGCCCACCAGACGCCGAGGATGATCAGTTCGACGATGAGCGTGGCGATAGCGTAGGGCATACAGCCGGCAAAGACTGTGCCCATGCCGGGCGTCTTGTCTTTGTCAGTGTTGTACTTGAGTAGCAGGCCGACGATCAGCGCCACGTCCGACGAGATGGGGGCCACAGCGTTGGTGGCCGAGTCGCCGATACGGTAGGCCACAGCCGTCAGCGCCGGGCTGAAACCAACAGCGTAGAGCATGGGGATCAGGATCGGGGCCAGGATCATCCACTTAGCCGAGCCGGAGGTCATGAACAGGTTCAGGAACGTGCTGAAGAAGACAATGAAGACCATCAGCGCAAAGCCGTTGATGCCCATTGACTTGATCCAGTTAGCGCCGGCAGCGCCCAGGTAGGTGGGGATATTCGACTGGTTGAACAGGTAGATGAACAACGAAGCGGGCAGCGCGATGACCATGAAGGTGACCATCGAATCGATACCCTTGGACAGGTACCTGGGCACCTCGTTCCACTTGGCGATGATGCCCGCAGCGCGTCCGTAGGCCACACCGGTGACGAGGAAGAAGAGGAACAGCAGCGTCAGCACGCTTTTGAGCAGCGGCGAGTTAGGCATGATCGAGCCGTCGGCAGCTCGGAAGAACGAATTGGCCGGCCAGCACATGGCCACGAGCGCGACGATGTACACCACAGCGGCAATGCCGGCGGCGCGCAGGCCGCAGCGTTCCTCGGGCGTCATTTCCTTGTGAGATGTATCGACATTGATCAGGCTGAGGTCTTTCGGCTCGCCCAAAAAGCCGCGCACGAACTTGGTCGTCACCCAGGTGTACACAACCGTCAGCACCAGCGCGCAGGTGAGCATGAAGTACCAGTGCTGAAGCACATGCACCGTCTCCGTCGAAATGCCCAGCGGGCCGCACACCGACTCGTTGATGCCGCTGATGAGCACGTCGAGGTTGCCGACGAACACGTTGGCAGACATGCCGGCGTTGCCCGCCGCGTAGGCCAGAAGGATACCCAGCCAGGGGTTGTAGCCCATCGAGCCGAACACTGCGCCCGCGACCGCAGTCACGCCAAGGACGCCGGCGTTGCTGGCCGTGTTGGCGTTGATGGCCATGAACGACACGACGGCAAACACTACGGCAGGCTTGGCGCCGGCGATCGTCTTCTTGATGAAGGCGCCGAACATGCCCACCTGTTCGCACAGGCCGATCGACAGCATCAGCAGC
>JAGAYQ010000329.1 GCA_017940445.1 Pyramidobacter sp.
GCACCGGCAGCACAAAACGCATCAGCGGCCCGAAGATCGGCCCGTGCGTGAAATCCTGCTTCATCCTCTTGATCGTAGTTCCTCCAGTGTGATGCTGTTTTTTTGACGCGCCTGTCCTTAGCACGACATCGCGATGAGCTTTTCCGTCGCGGAACAAATATGAAAAACGCCGGATAAGCGCGGGCGTCTCAGCCCGCCATCTTATCCGGCGTACTGTTTCTAAAGGAAACGCTGATTTAATCCCATTATACTGAAATTAACCAGCGCACAGGAAACCTGAGAAAATGCGTCAGATCCGAAGAAACCTGTCCGAAAGGGGCTCTGGAGGCGTACTTCCGTACGTTGGAAGAGCCCCTCGGGCAGCGTTTCGCAGGAGATGACGTATTTTATCAGCGTTTCCTAAAATCGAACAGCGTGCCTCCGATGACCGTGAGCATTATAGCACGGATTTCGCAGGCGGACAAAAAGACTCAGCGCCGCCAGGTCGAAGGCATGAACAGCATCATCACCGTGGTGATCTCCAGACGGCCGACGAGCATGGCAAACGAGAGGATCCATTTCCCGCACGTCGGGACGGTTGCGTAATTGCTCACCGGGCCGAACTGCCCGAGGCCGGGCCCGATGTTGCTGAGGCAGGCCAGCACGCCGCTGAGCGACGAGAGCACGTCGATGCCCAGCCAGGTGAGCGCCAGCGACATCACGCCGAGCAGGATCATGAACATGACGAAAAACGCCAGGATCGAGCGCACCAGATCGTTCTCCTGCGGCTTGCCGCCGATGCGCACGCACAGCACCCGCTTGGGCTGGAGCGTGCGGAGCATGTCGTTTTTGACGCTGCGGGTCAGCACCATCACGCGCAGCACCTTCATGCCGCCGCCGGTCGAGCCGGCGCAGCCGCCGATGAACATGAGCAGCAGCAGGATCAGATGGACAAAATACGGCCACTGCAGCGTGTCGGTGACGCCGAATCCGGTCGTCGTCAGGATCGTCACCGTCTGGAAGGCGGCATGGCGGATCGTCTGCGACAGAGGCTGCGCCATGCCCGCGCCGGCAGCGCAGACGGCGATCAGCGCCGTGACGATCAGCGTGATGCCCGCATACCAGCGGAACTCGTCGTCGGCAAAGTACGCGCCGAACGAACCGCGCAGAAACAGGAAGTGCAGCGTGAAGTTGACGCCGGCCAGGAACATGAAGACGGTGATCACCCACTCGACGGCCGGACTGCCAAACGCGGCGATGCTGGCATTGCGCGTAGAAAATCCGCCCGTTGCCATCGTGGCGAAGGCGTGATTGACAGCATCGTAGAACGACATGCCGCAGAGCTTGAGGGCGATCGTTTCAAGGACCGTCAGCAGGATGTAGACCAGCCACAGATACAGCGCTGTCTGGCTGAGGCGGGGCGTCAGCTTCTCGGGGATGGGCGTGGGCGACTCGGCCTTGAACAGTTCGATGCCGCTGCCGCCGATGAACGGGATGATCGCCAGGCAGAGCACGATGATGCCCATGCCGCCCAGCCAGTGCGTCAGCGACCGCCACAGCAGCACGCCGCGCGACAGACCTTCGACATTCGTGAGGATCGACGCGCCCGTGGTCGAGAAGCCCGACATGGCCTCGAAAAACGCGTCGGTGAACGTCAGACCGCAGTCCGTGTAGGGCAGAGCGCCGATGACGGAGGCGATGACCCACGAGAGCGAGACGATGACGAACGCTTCGCGGCCCGTGATGTGCTCGGGAGGATCGTTCTTGCGGCGTTTTTTGAATGCTGCCATGGCAATGGCGCCGCAGACGCCGAGCGCCCCGAGCGACCATTTCAGCAGCAGCAGGACGTCGGGCCAGTGACACACCGCTGCGATCAGAGATGCGGCGAACATGGTGCCGGCGACGATCGCACCGATCAGCGCCAGCAGGAGGAAGACGATGCGCCTGTTCATGGCTCAGTCGACCTTGAAAAAGTGCATCGCTTCGGGCATCTTCTCCGACATCGCGAACACGGAGATCACGTCGCCCTCCTGAAGCGTTTCTGCGCCGCCGGGCACGAGGTACTTGCCGCCGCGCTTGATGACGGCGATGAGGATGCCTCTCGGCAGATTGAGATCCATGATGCGCTTGCCTACGGCCGGATTGCCGGGGCGGAGCAGGAACTCCAGCATCTCGGCGCCGATGCGGTCGATCAGCGACAGCATCCCTGCCGAGCTGGGATAGCGGATGTAGCGCAGGAACGTGTTCGCCAGCGTGCGGTTGGGGTTGACGAGCACGTCGACGGGCAGGCGGTCTTCAAGCTCCTTGTACACGTCTTTGCGCACGACGGCGACCGTCTTGACGTTTTCGTTGATGTTCGCCAGCGCGGCGATGATCACGTTCAGCTCGTCGTTGGACGTTGCCGCGACGACTCCGTTGGCCTTGTCCACGCCCAGCTGCTTCATCAGGTCGCTGTCCATGCCGTCGCCGTTGATCACCTTCACGTCGGGGAACTCGCGGGCCAGGCGCTCGCATTTTTCGAGGTTCTTTTCGACCAGCGTCGTCTCCACCTTGGGCACGTTGCTGCACAGACGCTTGGCGAGGTTGGTGCCCAGCTTGCCGCCGCCGACGATGATGACGCGCGACAGACGTTTCTGCCGCTCTACGTCGAACAGCTTCTGGATGGCCGTGACGCGCTCATGCAGCGTGACGACGAAGCACACGTCGCCCTCCTGCGCGGTCCACTCGCCCGAGGGGACGAAGCCGTCTTCGCCGCGCTCGACGTAGACGACGATCGCACCCAGCTGTGGATACTTCAGGCCCAGCTCGCGCAGGCTGAGACCGCAGATCGGCGAGTCTTTTTCCACGTGGAACGCGAAACTGCCGGCCCGCCCGTTGAAGAGCTCCGACGTATGCACGGCCGCATTGAAACGCAGCAGCGAGGCGATCTCGCGCGACAGCGAGCGCTCCGGCGAGGCCATCACGTCGATGCCGAGGTCCTGAGCCCAGTCGGGCGTGTCGGTGAACTCCAGGTCGCGCACGCGCGACAGCACGCGCGGCACGCCGGCGCGCTTGGCCAGCCAGCAGGCCATCAGATTGGTCTCGTCGCGGTCCGTGCAGGCGATCAGCACATCGACGCCGCCGTCTTTAACGACGCCGGCCTGCGCCAGAACATCGGGGCGCGATCCGTTGCCGCGCACGACGCTCACGTCGAGCTCTTCGGCGATCCTCGTGGCGAGGTCTTCGTTGCGGTCGACCACGACCACGTCGTGAGCGTCCTCGGACAGCGTGCGGGCCAGAGTCATCCCAACATTCCCTGCGCCGACAATGACAACTTTCATGATTGTGCACTCCTTAAAATCCGCGCCGAGATACTATCGCGCGGAGCGTTCAGAAAAATTTTCCGACTGAAAAAACAACATTTCGTAAATTATAGCACACTTCGATTTTTATGTGAATTTCTAAGAAAACTGTGATAAATTCAGATTATGCTGATCTTAACGAGCTCACAGAAACGCTGAGAAAATGCGTCAGATCCGAAGAAACCTGTCCGCAAGAGGCTTCGGAGGCGTACTCTCGTACGTTGGAGAAGCCTCTCGGGCAGCGTTTCGCAGGAGATGACGTATTTTATCAGTGTTTCCTAAACGAAAAACCTCTCCCGGACGAGATCGCCGGGAGAGGTTTTTGAATGCAGGCAGATGATTAATCCACCGTGTGTTTGGCTTTTTTCCGGGAACGGATCGCGGGCAGAAGCAGCAGGAAGATGCACACCCACAGGCCGATGCACAGCGGACGCGTGAAGAAGATCGCCGGCGAGCCGTTGGAGATCGCCAGCGCGCCGCCGAAGCCCTCTTCGGTGATGTGCCCGAGGATCAGCCCCAGCACGACCGCGCCGAGGTCGAAGCCGCAGCGGTGCAGGAAGTAGCCTCCGAAGCCGAACGCCAGCATCGTCCAGACGTCGAACATCATGTTGCGCATCGCGAAGCTGCCGACAACGGAGAGGACGGCAATGCCGGGGATGAGCAGCGAATTGGGCGCCGTCGAGACCTTGGCAAAAAACGGAGCCAGATAGATGCCCAGGAACAGGAAGACGATATTGGCGATGAACAGCGAGAGGATGAAGCCGTAGGTGATCGTGCCGTACTTGGAGAACAGCTCCGGTCCGGGGATCAGGTTGTTGATCGTCAGACCGCCCATCAGACAGGCCGCTACCGAGTTGCCGGGGATGCCCAGCGTCAGCATGGGAATGAGCGAGCCGCCGACGCAGCCGTTGTTGGCCGATTCGGATGCCGCCACGCCCTTGGGATTGCCCTTGCCGAACGTCTCCGGCTCCTTGTCGAGCGATTTAGCCGTGTTGTACGAGATGAACGCCGAAATCGTGGCGCCCGCGCCGGGCAGCATGCCGACGATGGTGCCGATCAGCGAGCCGCGCGCGATCGTGGGAGCCAGCCCCTTGGGCAGCTTGTTGTCCTTCAGCGTGGAAACATCGGCTGCCAGCTCCTGGATGATGCTGGCCTCGCCGGTCAGATCGAGCAGCTGGCTGATCGAGAACAGGCCGATCAGCGCGGGGATGTCCTTGATGCCTTCATACAGCTCGGGGAAGTCGCCCGCGAAGCGCGGATACGCGTCGATCGGGTCCATGCCGACGGAAGCCAGCAGCAGGCCGATGACGCCCGAGATGAGCCCCTTGATCAGGTTGCCGCTGGTCAGCGTGACGATGCTGGCCAGGCCCATGATGGCGAGCAGGAAGTTCTCGGGCGGGCCGAAGCGGAGCGAAAACTTGGCGAGGATGGGAGCCACCAGCAGCAGGGCGATCGTCGAGATGATGCCGCCCCAGAAGCTGGCCACCGTAGCCACGGTGATGGCCACGCCGCCCTTGCCCTTGCGAGTCATCGGATAGCCGTCGAACGCCGTCGCCGCCGCAGCAGGCGTGCCGGGGGTCGAAAGCAGGATCGATGAGATGGCTCCGCCGAACATGCCGCCGGAATAGACGCCGCCCATCAGCGCCAGGCCGACGACGGGGTTCATGCCGAAGGTGACGGGGATCAGCAGCGCTACGGCCATCGTCGCTGTCAGTCCGGGGATCGCGCCGATGATGATGCCGCCCAGCGTGCCCAGGAAGATGGCGAGGAGCGGCGCAGGCGCCAGAAGCGACATTGCCGCATCAGTGATCATTTGCATCATAGCCGCACTCCCCCTTTACAGAAGCGCCCAGGCCGCTTTGGCCTTGGCCAGCGAGCCGGCGATGTCGGAGAACGTGAATTCATCAAACACGCCCCGCGGCACGGGGACGCTCAGGAACCGGACGAAGACGCCGTAGACGATCGCCAGCAGCAGCACGGTGCAGACGATGAGCAGCAGCGGCCGGCGCAGGCCGAGCAGCAGCGCCAGCACGAGCATGTACACGGCAGACGCCACGTAGAAGCCGACGTACTTCAGCGACATGACCATGAGGATTGTCAGCACGGCCGTGGCGAAGAAGTGGCCGGGAGCCTTCACCCATGTGGGCTTTCCGGCCTCGCGGCCGAAGAACGACATGACCAGCAGCACGCCCGACAGGATCGCCAGCACCAGCAGCAGGAACTTGACGTACTGCGAGGCGTGGATCGCGTACTCGGGGAATTTCTCCACCTGAGTGTAAATAGCGCCGGCGAGGAGGATCCCCGCGGCGCCGGAAAGAATACTGACAGTTTTGTTGTTCATAAAGGATCAGCCTTTATTCGGCAAATGAATATTTCCTTACCAGGGCGCGACTTCAAACGCCAGGTCGGTCGCCTTCTGGAGACGGACAAGGTAATCCTTATACTTCTCGGCATCCATCTCGTTGATGATCAGAGACTCCTTGGCAGCCTCCTGGAACTCGGGGTCGGCAATCGTCTTGGTGAACATCTCGCGGAGCTTGGCGATCGCTTCGGCGGGCATGCCCTTGGGAGCAGCAAAGCCGCGCGAAGAATCGGAGACCATCGTCGGGTAGCCGAGCTCGGCCGTGCAGGGCACATCGGGCAGCTTGTCGCTGCGTTTGTCAGCCATGACGGCCAGCGCGCGCATCTCGCCGCTCTTGACCTGGGCTTCGACCTGGGAAACGTTCATGAAGCCGACGGTGACATGGCCGCCCATGACGTTGGCCTTCGCAGCCGACGAACCCTTGGAGGGCACGGCGCGCAGCTTGATGCCGAGGTCAGACTGGCAGGCAAGGCGTGCGAAATCGTCGTCGCCGCCGGGGCCGGACGTGGAAGCGGTGCAGTTCTCGTTCTTCTTGGCGAAGTCGGCGAGGCCGGCGAGATCCTTGATGGGGCTGTTGCCGGGAACGACGATGATGCCGGGGTCGGTGACGAGGTTGCCGATGTAGTCGAAGTCATCCAGCGTGTACTTGGCGCGCTTGGCGGAAACGTGAGCCGTCAGGTGAGGCGTGTAAAGGCAGCCGAACGTATAGCCGTCCTTCTTGGCCTGCGCGATAGCGGTGAATCCGATCATGCCGCCGGCGCCGGGCATGTTGTCGACGACCATGGGCGCGCCCAGGTACTTCTCGCCGAACTTGGCCAGCAGACGGGCCATCACGTCAGTGCCGCCGCCCGCCGTCGAGGGGACGATCACGTGGACGGGCTTCTCAGGATAGGCGGCGAAGGCCGCTCCCGCGCAGCAGACCACAGCGCACAGTGCGATTGCAGCAAACAGTTTCTTCATAAACCAATCACTCCGTTCAATGGATTTTGGTGCCTGAAACTAAACCGCACATCTATTCTACAATTTCCGACGGCGTTTTTCAAAGAAAAAACAGCGCGCCGGATTCTTTTTAACGTTCCGGGGACGAGCCTGTGTGTGCGAAACTCGTTCAATTCTGGACTTTGGCGCTTTATAAAAAATCTGAATAAGAAACGCCGCCTTTTACCATCCGAAAGATCGGAAGTGAAAGGCGGCGAAAATATTTTGCGCTTTTGTGCGGGATCATGGCGCGCCGTTCCATGAGGAACAAGCGCGAAAAACAGGCTGTTCAGGAGGCGCTGATTTATTCCCATTATGCAGTATGTGACCAGCGTTTCCTTACCTTAGTCCCGGCGCGGCACGACTGGAACGAACTTCTGCGCACCGGCCTGTGTGGAGCGGATGAACTCGGCGCTTTGTTTCAGCAGCGGCAGAGCCCTCTGCGTGAACTCGGGCGTCAGTCGCTGTGAGGTGGTGGGGATGGAGAGCGCGCCCAGCAGGGCGCCTTCGGCTCCGAACACAGGCACGGCCAGCGCGGCACTGCCGTAGGTGCGCTCTTCGCTCGATGCCGCCCAGCCCTCGGCGGCTGCCTTTTCGATGTCGGCCATAAGCTCTTCTGCCGTCGTCCGCGTGTGCTCCGTGTAGCGCGGATACGGCGCCTGCTCGTAGATGCGTGCGCGCAGCTCCGGCGGTCCCCAGGCAAGCAGTACCTTCGCGGCCGCGCCGTAGTGCAGGCGCGCTTCGCTGCCTTCGGGAGTGAAATAGCGCTGGCGCTGCACGCGGTTGACGGCGCACAGGCACAGCCTCCGCTCGCCGCGGATGACCTGAAAGACGACGTTTTCGTCAAGCTGCTGCGACAGTTCCAGCATTTCAGGCCGCAGCACCTGCAGCAGCGGATTCTGCCGCTCGAATGCCTTGCCGAGCGAGAGCAGCCGCGAGCCGAGCACCCACTTGGCGTCTTCCGCTCTGCGGCGCAGGTAGCCCATCTGCTCCAGCGTGCCGCACAGACGCAGCACGCGCGATTTGTTGATCGACAGCGCCGCGCTCAGATCGTTCAGCGAGGCTGCGCCCTCCGTTTCCAGGTAATCGAGCGCCTGCAGGCTGTACATCACCGAGGCGTTCGTGCGTTCCGCTTCCTTGACGCGGGGTTTCAGTTCCATCTCTTCACCTTCTTCACGGGTATCCTGCAAAAGCGCTGAAACTGACACCAGCGCGAGATTATCAGAAATAAATATCACGGACGGAAATTTTGATGCTTGACAGATTTTTTCCGTTCGCTAAAATCATAGCAGATAAAAATTAGAATGTGAAGTGCGAAAAATAGAATTTTTCGTGTGGTACAATTCAAAGGGAGGCTTTCTGATGAAGCAGGAACTTTACGACCGCATCGAAGCGCTCAAAGCGGAACTGTGCGCGATCTCCGACGACATCTACGATCATCCCGAGATCGGCCTGACGGAGAAGCACGCCTCGAAGCTGCTCACCGACTGGCTCGAAAAGCAGGGATTCGCCGTTGAGCGCGGCGTGGGCGGCATTGAAACGGCATTCCGAGCCACGTACCATCGCGGCGAAGGCGGTCCGAGGATCGGCCTGCTGTGCGAATATGACGCGCTGCCGGTGCTGGGACACGCCTGCGGGCACCAGATGCAGGGCCCCTGCATCCTCGCGGCGGCCGCTGCGCTGAAAGACAGCTCGCTGCCTGGCCCCTTCTCTGTCGTCGTCTATGGCACGCCGGCCGAGGAGACCGAGGGCGGCAAGATCATCATGATCAAGCACGGCGACTGTTTTAAAGATATCGACGTGGCGCTGATGATGCACGGCAGCGGCGAGACGACGACCGACGTGAAGTCGATGGCGATGAGCAAGTTCGACGTGATCTATCACGGCAAGGCGGCGCACTCGGCGATCAAGCCCGAGCTTGGGCGCAGTTCGCTGGACGCGATGTCGCTGGCGTTCCACGGCGTGGAGTGCCTGTGCGAGCACGTCAAGGAAGACACCCGCATCCACTACAACATCATGGACGGCGGCGGCACGGGCGCGAACACCGTCCCCGCCTACACCAAGTCGCAGTTTTA
>JAGAYQ010000330.1 GCA_017940445.1 Pyramidobacter sp.
CCTGGCCGGCATCTCCTGCGGCCCGATGCTGTTCCTCACTCAGCCGCAGATCCCTTACGGCCTGATGGCCAGCATGTTCATGGCTCAGATCGTGCTGATCTTCGTCGGTCTGCTGATGCTGCGCCCCTGCGTGTACATCACCTCTATCAAGAAGATCTACCTCACCTCGGCGATCATGATGTTCGCGTTCATCGGCGCGTTCTCGACGACGAACGACGTGTACTCGATCATCCTTGTTATGGTCTTCGGCCTGATCGGCTTTGCGATGAAGGAGCTGGGCTTCGCGCCCGCAGCAACAGTTCTTGGCTTCGTGCTCGGCGAGCTGGTGGAGGGCAACCTGCGCCGCACGCTCCAGATGTCGCGCGGCTCGATGGACATTTTCTTCGCCGGCGGCCTGAACAAGTTCTTCATCGCCCTGACGATCCTGGGCGTGCTCTTCCCCTACATCTCCAAGTGGCTGGCCGCCCGCCGCAAGGCGAAAGCCGCTGCGTAAGCGGCGAAAGGAGCACCGCCAATGGCATGTTTTGATTTCAGCAGCGAAGCTTTTTACGACAACCACACGCACCGTCTGTTCACCGACAAGCCGGTCGTGTCGGTGAAGGACTTCACGGTCAACTATTACCACGGCGTGCGCGACGCTTTTGACGAGTCGGGCGAGGAATGCCCCTCGGACACGGCTTTTGCGCACATGCACAGCCAGAGCGTGATTCAGACGCTCGTGCATGCGTTCTCGCAGCGTTTTGGCTGCGAGGCGTCGCTTGAAGGGCTGACGGCGTTCCGCAACGATCACGCCAAGACGCCCGAAGCGCTGAAAGCCTATACGGAGATGCTCTACAAGGACGCCAACGTCTGCGGCACGACGCTCGACTGCGAACTGCCGATGGGCGACGCGCTCACGCAGTGCTTCCCCTGCAAGGTCAACCGGCTCTTCCAGTATGAGAATGTCTTCACCGAGCAGCTCAAGACGGCCGGTTCGTTCAAGCAGCTCGCCGACAACGTGCTGGCCGCGATCAGCACGGCCGCTTCGGAAGGCTTTGCCGGCCTGAAGGGGCACATCGGCGAAAAATACGGCGGCATGGAAGTGCGCGAGCTCGATCCGGCTCAGGCCGAAAAGGCCTTCGCGGCTGCCCAGTCGGGCGACAAGGAAGCCGTCAACAGCGTCTATCACGCGCTGTTCCCGCAGATTCTGACGATCAGCGCCGAGCTGAACCTGCCGCTCAATCTGCACTCGGGCAGCACGGGCTTCAAGAAGCGCACTGACTTCTACAAGGTCGATCCCATCCTCATGGCGCCGTTCCTGAAGAAGCACAAGTTCTACAAGACGAAGATCGTCTTCCTGCACGAGAGCTTCCCCTTCACGCGCAACGCCGCGATCATGGCCTACAACTTCCCCAACGTCTATCTGGACCTCAGCCAGACGCTGCCCTGGCAGTCGCTGCTCTTCTGCCGCTGCCTGGAAGATGCCCTGTCGATCACGCCGCATGACAAGATCGTGCTCGGCACCGGCCAGCACTGGTATGCGGAGATGGCCTGGATCGCCTCCTACATCGCCAAGCGGTCGCTGGAGCGCGTGATGAGCACCTTCGTCGAAGACGGACTGCTCTCGTCCGCTCAGGCCAAGCGCAGCGCCCGCCTCGTGCTCAGCGAGAACGGCATGAAGCTCTACGAAAAGTAAGACTGCAAAAAAACGGAGGCTGTCTTCTCGCTTCGGAAAGACAGCCTCCGCTCATAAAACAAAGGAGATTACAGACATGTACAGCAAAAAATCTCGCGCCACCGTTCTGCGCGAACTGCTCCGCGACAACAAGGTCATCGTCGCGCCGGCCGTCGGCGACGCCCTGGGCGCGCGCATGGTCGAGGACGCCGGCTTCCCTGCCGTGGTCGTCAGCGGCTCGTCGATGTCCAACCTCGAGCTGGGCAGCGCCGACGTGGGCATCATGTCATACGGCGAGCTGCGAAACAACTTCCTCAACATCCTCAACGCCTGCACCATCCCGATGATCGTCGACGCCGACACCGGCTACGGCGGTACGCTGCCCATCTACCGTATGGTGCGCGAGTACGAGGCTATGGACATCGCCGGCATCCAGATCGAGGATCAGGTGTTCCCCAAGATGTGCGCATATTACAGCAATACGGCCGTCGTCAGCGCCGAAGAGATGATCGACCGTCTTCGCGCCGTGCTTGAGGCGCGCACCAATCCCGACTTCTTCGTCATCGCCCGCACCGACGCGGCCAAGTCACTCGGCTTCGACGAGGCGCTTCGCCGTGCCAGGCTGTATTACGAGGCCGGCGCGGACATGATCTTCATTACCGTGCCGCCCCGCGCCGAAGACATGCAGCGCATTGCCGACCTGCCCTTCCCCGTCTGCACCAGCATCGTCGAGGGTACCGTCAACGAGGACTTTACCGTAGACCAGCTTGCCGAGATGGGCTTCAAGCTCGTCAAGTTCCCGCAGACGCTCATCCGCGCCTCGATGCGCGCCATGCATGACGTGCTCGAAAGCCTGCGCCGCACCGGCGGCACCAAGGAATACCGCGACCGCATCGCCACGCAGAAAGAACGCGGCATCTACTCTCACATCAGCGATTTCAGCGACTTCCAGGCGAAGATCGAAAACAAAAACTCGTTCAAAGTAGACGAATAACAGACACCAGCAGCGGAGCTTTCCGGCACAGTCCGAAAGCCCCGCTGTTTTTTTGCGCTCAGCATATTTCAGTTCTACGTGGAACTCAACATTGGATATCCCCGCAAAATCTTGCAAAAAAATCCTCTCAGAGAGTGCAGGATTTGCCCTTTCATGGTATGATAACAGAGTAAAATAATCGACGGCGGTCCCATGGCCGCCCTTGAATAGAAGGAAAACAGCCATGCCTGAAATCACTGACGATAACATTCAGAAAGTCAAAGAGCAGCTCCAGAATCTCGGTCAGAAGGCTCGCGAGGCGATCGGTCCGGAAAAGGCCGCTGCCATTTCTGCCTCGGTCCCCGTGGTCAAAAGCGTTGCGCGCAGTGCCGCGATCCGCTCGCTGCGCGCAATGCAGACACTCTGTGCTGCGGGAGCGCAGAAGCTGGAAGAGGGCGGCCGTGCTTCGATCCGCCGGACCGAAGCCGAAGACGAGCCGTTTTCCGATGAGGATTCGTTCGTTCAGGAAAGCGAGCCGACGCCGCCGCTTCGCGAGAACGCGCCCGAGCCCGTCCGCACGGCCGAGCCGCCGCTGCACGAAGTGCCTGAGCCGCAGCCCAGAGCGCCGCGCCCCGCACAGCGCCATGCCAGCGGCGAGCCGGAGATCATCCGCCCGAAGTCGACCACACATGCACGGCGCACATTCACGTATTTCGGCGTCATCGTCTCGCTGCTGGCAGCCGGAGCGCTTGTCTTCTCGGGCGTGACGCTGATCCGCATCCTGCGCCCGCGCTTCGGACGCCCCGACGCCCCTCGCAGCATCTACGAGCCGGTCGCGCGCGCCAACAACTCAAACGCCGGCATCATCCGCATCCAGCGCTCCGATCCCTCTTCACAGAAGCAGCAGCCAGCACCTGCGGCTCAGGACAAAAAGCCGGCCGCAGCAGCCGAGCAGGAACTGCCCGAAAAGGTCAAGATCAACTATGCGGGCGTCAACGTGCGCGACGATCACTCCACGCAGGGCACGCAGGTCATCGGCAAGGCCGCCAAGGGCGACGTGAAGCTGCTCGAGTACTGGGAAGGGAAGGATCAGTACCCCTGGTACAGGATCGAGGCAAAGAACGTCACCGGCTGGGTCTATGGCCGCTACGTCGACGTGCCGCCCAAGCCGAAAGCGAAGAACGCCCCGCAGCTTGACGGGAACGAGCGCATGGGACGCGTCACGCGCTCCAGCGTAAACGTGCGTGACGATCACTCCACCAAGAACACGCGCGTCGTCGGCCGCCGAAGCAATCAGGACGTCGTCATCATCGACGAGTGGAAGGCGGAAGGCGCATCGTATCCGTGGTACAAGATCCGCCTCGACAACGGCGAGGGCTGGATCTACGGCAAGTACGTCGAGCTGAAATAACGTCCCCGACTTTTACAGCACCCAAATATCAAACATCGCGGCCGCTTCGCACAGGAAGCAGCCGCGATGTTTTTTAGGGAAACACTGATTGAATGAGCCCGATGCACTGTCGAGGGATTTCGCCGCTTGGCAAGGAGAAGCGAAGAGGCATAGCGGGGCTATGGTGATGAGCTTCGACGCAGCC
>JAGAYQ010000331.1 GCA_017940445.1 Pyramidobacter sp.
GGGCACCTTTCCGAGGAACAGGCACGCGACCTCACCCGTGGCTATTACGCCTGCGTCAGCTATCTGGATGCGCAGGTCGGCCGGCTGCTCGACGAGCTGGAACGCCGCGGCGCTCGCGGCGCGGAGATCTGCGGCGACAGCAAGCTGGTGATTTCGCAGGTGACAGGAGCGTGGAAGATCAAGGAGCCCCGCCTGCGCGCGCTGGCTGAGCCGCTGATCGAGCGCATCAGAGCGCTTGGTGCGAAATGCCGCTGGGTGCCGCGCGAGCAGAACGCCGAGGCTGACCGCATGTCGAACTGGGCGCTCGATAACGGCGACTACGAAGAAAATGCCGCGGCTTCGTCAGTACAGGCCGAAGCGCCTGTCATGAAATCGGCACAGCGCCCCTCCCTGTCGATCCGTCCGGCAGCGCCCGGCATCTGGCTCGTGACCGACGGAGAGGAAACGTTTGCCGTCGATCTGGTCCATCGCCGCTGCACCTGCGGGCAGGAAAAATGCGCCCATCTGGAACTGGCTCTGACGGAAGAGCCTTTTTCGGCCGCACTGCCGGCGCGTGTTGCTCCAAAATGAAGAAAACGGCAGGGAGCGATCCCTGCCGTTAAAATTTGGACGAGAAACAAAACGCATTTCATTTATAAAAAACGTATAATTTCGCAACTAACGAATAAAAGACAGTTCCCTAAAAGTGCTGAAAGTGGTATGATTACGTTCAGCCTGATGCGTCCTTATGAACGAAATAATTGACGATGGCTCAAAAGCCGTTCAGCATAAATTGCTGAACCCGGAACAAGTATTCATCCTGCAAATAATTATAGTTCTCTTAGTTCGCGATAAAACCGCGCAGAACAGCACCATCAGGCACAATCCGCACTCAGGGGGAAAAGCATGTTAAGACCGATCGCTCAGGAACTGTCCGAAAATATTGCCCGCGTCATCGGCTACGACGTCGTCATCACCGATACCGAGGGCATCACGATAGGGTGCAGTGATGCCAGCCGCGGCATCGGCACGCTCAACGAAGCGTGCGCCATTGTCGCGCGAACGGGGCAGTCGCGCTGGGAAACGGAAGAGGACGCTCGCCGGCTGAAAGGCGTCAAGCCCGGCGTCACCTATCCGATCCTCGACACGGAGCAGCATGTCGTCGGCACCGTGGCGATCACCGGCGAGCCGGAAAAGGTCAAGCCGTTTGCGCAGCTCGTCAAGAGCCAGGCGGAACTCTTCCTCAAGGAGCGCATGATGGCGCGCGAGCTGCTGGAGCGCGAGCGCAACCTTCAGGCGCTCGTGGCCGACATCGCCCTGTTCCGTTCCGGCATCAACGATCCGCAGGTGATCGAAACGAAAGCCTCGCTGATGGGCTATGACAAGACGCTCTCCTATGCCGTGATCGAGATCGACACCTCCTCGCAGAACAGCGAGGACGGCGATTATCCTGAGCGCGACCGCACGCTGATGGACATCCGCCAGATCTTCAACGCTCCCGGCGACGTTTCCGGCAGCGTCGGGCCTCACCGCTACGTTGTGTTCCGCAGCGCCATGCGCGGACGCGAGTTCATCCGCGACAAGTTCTACCAGGCTGTGCGCGAGCAGTGCGTCCAGCTTGGCGAGCAGATGAAGCGCCGCGGCTTCGTCTGCAACGTCGGCATCGGCAGCGTTCAGGACGGCGTTCCCGGCCTCGTCTCGTCGTACCGCGAGGCGCAGGTGGCGCTGAACGTCGGCACGCGGCTGTTCCCGCGCGAGCGCGTCCATCTGGTGATCGACTTCCGCGTTGAAGAGCTGCTTCTCAGTTCTGAGCCGCGGCTGCTCGACAGCATGGTCGAGCGCGAGCTTGAACCCCTGTTTGCCCGCACCGACGGCGACGAGCTTCAGGAGACGATCGTCGCCTGGTGCGAAAGCGGCTTCAGCGTTGTGCGCGCGGCCGAGCTGCTGCATGTGCACCGCACGACCGTCGATTACCGCCTTGAAAAGCTGGAGAGCATCCTCGGCGTCAAGCCGCGCGATTTCCGCGAGATGAGCCGCTTCTACTGGGCGGTCATCCTCTGGCGCAACGGCAAGGGCGATCCGCGCACCATCCGCGGCCGCCGCTAAGCAAAAAAGAACGAGGACCGGTTTCCCCGCGCGGGGAGACCGGTCCTCGATTTTTTACGCGCTCAGCTGGGCGTCGATGACTTTTTTCAATTCGCCGTACTCGGGGATGCCTCGGAAGATGACCTTGCCGCCGAGCACCCAGGCGATTTCGCCGCCGCGCAGACGGTAGCGCAGCGTGTCGAACATGAAGACGAAGCAGCGCGGATCGTAAAAGTCGATGTCGAGCCGCTCGCCGTATTCCTTTTTCAATTTCATGTACAGCTGACCGGACGCAACGCGTTCGGCTTCACCGCCGAAACTCTTGATCTCGTTCGGGGTGAATTTGATGGTGCTTCATCCGCAGCCGGCGACCGGCCGCTCGCGGTAGATCTTCAGGTGAGGCTTTTTCATGGGAACTCCTTTCCAAAACACTAAGGCTGAGGGGCCGGTTCCTTTTTCACGGCCGCGCGCGTGCCTTTGACGTAGCCGAGGATCTGTTCTGCCGAGACGGGGAAGAAAGCATGATCGGTGCCCGCTGCTGCCCAGACGGTGTCGTAATTCCACAGGTCTTCGTCGACGATGGCCGGAAGCGGCTCGGGATAGCCGACAGGCGGCACGCCGCCGATCTTGAAGCCGAATTTTTCATAAACGTAATCCGGCGAAGCCATCGTCACATGATGGCCTTTGGTGAGCCGCTTCACCTTGCCGGAATGGACGCGGTTGGGGCCGGACATCAGCACCAGCCAGGGCTTTTCATCGACCATGAAGATCAGGCTCTTGAGGATCTCGCCCGGCGTCACGCCGATGGCCTTGCTCGCGTCGTCCACCGTGAAGATGGTGGCGTCGCTGTGGATGATCCTGCCTTCGTAATGAAGCGCATCGAGCGCTTCCTGCACTTTCTGAACTGGGTCGGTCATTTCGATACCTCCGTGACGGTTAAATTTTCCATTCGAAGTCGGGCAGTCCCGCGGCCTTCATCCGCTGCTTGATGTCCGCGGCGATCTCATCGCGCTTCTGCGGGGTGACGCCTTCGCAGCGGATCGCCAGCACGGGCTGCGTGTTTGAGGCGCGGATCAGGCCCCAGCCGCCGTCGTAGATGATGCGGACGCCGTCGATCGTGTGCGCCTGGTGTGTTTTCAGCGCCTCGGCCGTGATGCCCTTCATGACCTCGAACTTGCGGTCGTCGGGGCAGTCGACGCGGATCTCCTCGGTTGCGTAATATGAGGGGATGGCGGCGCGGATCTGGGAGAGCGTCTTTCCGCTGCTGCAGAGGATCTGGAGCAGCCGGCCGGCGGCGTAGAACGAGTCGTCGAAGCCGTAATAGTCGTCGGCGAAGAACATGTGTCCTGAGTACTCGCCGGCGAACGGGGCGCCGATGCGTTTCATCTCGGCCTTGATGAGCGAATGTCCGGCCTTGTAGTAATACGGCCGGCCGCCGAGGCGCTTCACCTCGTCTTCGAGAGCCTGCGAGCATTTCACCTCGATGATGGCGGTCGCGCCCGGATGTTTGGGCAGGATCTCGCCCCAGAAGATCGCCATGAGGATGTCGCCGCCGATAACGTTTCCGTTTTCATCGACCACGCCGATGCGGTCGGCGTCGCCGTCAAAGCCGAAGCCGGCTGCGGCGCCGGTCTCGCGCACTTTCTGGGCAAGCTGGACCATGTTCTCTTTTTTCTGCGGGTCGGGATGATGCGCGGGGAATGTCCCGTCCGGTGTGTTGTTGATGGCGATCATCTCGCAGCCGATGCGCTTAAAAAAAGCGCTTGCGAACAGGGCCGCTGTGCCGTTGGCGGGATCGATGACCACTTTCGGCCGCGAGGGGAGCGCGATCTTCGACGCAAGCATGGTGACGTATTCTTCGGCAAGGTCGTAAGTGTCGAGCGAGCCGCGAACGTCGCTCAGGTCGAAATCGCCCTTCTGCGCGAGCTCGCGCACCTTCTGGATCTCTGCGCCGTAGAGCGTCGCCTTGTCAAAGCCGAGCTTGAGTCCGTTCATGTCTTTGGGGTTGTGGCTGCCGGTGATCATCACTCCGCCGGGGCAGTCGAAGCGGAAAAAACTCCAGTACAGCATCGGCGAGGTGACGACGCCGAGGTCGGTCACGTTCACGCCGCAGTCGCGCAGCCCGGCGATGACATTGGCGCGGATGCGCTCTGTCGAAAGGCGCACGTCGCCGCCGACGACGGCGCGTTTCACGCCGCGGCGGGTAAGATAAGTGCCGTAAGCGCGGGCGATCTTCAGCACGTTTTCGTCGTTCAGGTCGCGCTCCGCATCGCCGCGGATGTCGTATTCGCGGAAAATGGTGGAAGGAACTTCCGTCATTGGATCTTCCTCCTTTAAGTTATCGTTTTCGGTCCTTGGCATAACTCGCTTTGATACGATTAGAATATTATATCATCAGAATTCAATTTCACAAACGGCCGGCGGGGGGTTTTGTTTTGGCAGCGAAACGCCTATAATAAGGCCTCATTTCCCGGAGGTGTTTTAGAAATGATGGACGGATTTATGCTGATATTGCCGATCATGTGCTGCATCATGACCGGCTGGTTCCTGAAAAAAGTCGGCGTCCTGAACGATGAGGGCGGCGCGCAGATGGGGCGCGTGGTGTTCTTCGTGGCGGCGCCGTGCATGATCTTCCGCTTTACGCTGTCGCTGAAGCCTGCCGATTTTGCCGACGGCAATTTCATCCTCGTGCTGTACGGCGGCTACCTGATGATGGCGCTTTCGTCGAGGATCATCGAGCACTTCCGCTCCGGAACTGCGGCGCGAAAGGCGGCTTCGGTGCTCATGGCGATCAGATCGAACAACATGTTCATGGGCATGCCCGCCGTGCTCATGCTCTGGGGCGAGAGCTGGATGGGCTGGTACGGACGCTATATGGCGATCTCGATCGTCGGATTCGAGATCTTTTCCGCCGTCAGCGGTCTGATCACGCTCAACGGCGGCCTGGGCTGGAAGTCGCTGCGCCGCGTGCTTGGCTCGCTCGTGCGCAATCCGATCGTCATCAGCATCGCCGCTGCGCTGATTTGCGGCATGGGGCTGAATCTGAACGTGCCGCGCTTCCTTGATCTTTCGCTCAAGATCTTCGGCGATCTGGGCACCGGACTGGCGCTGATGACGCTGGGCATGAAGCTGAAGCCGGAAGAGCTGCTGGCGGATTTCTGCGCCGTCTGGCCCGATCTGATCGTGCGTCTGCTGCTCTCGCCGCTGATCTTGGCGGCCGGGTTCCGCTTCTTCCCCTGCGCGCCCGAGATGGAGAAGCTCAGCATCCTCGTCATGGCCATGCCTGTTGCCATGAACACGTTCCCCATGGCCTCGGCGATGGGCATGGACGGCGATTACGCGGCCAAGACGATCATGGTCAGCACGATGCTGTCGGTCCTGACGCTGCCGCTCGTGATCGAGTTCCTCATCCGTTAAGGAAGCGCTGATTTAATCCCATTCTGTTGTATTTCAACTTGCGCACAGGAATGCTGAGAAAATGCGTCAGATCCGAAGAAACCTGTCCGCAAGGGGCTCCGGAGGCGTACTCAGATACGTTGGAGAAGCCCCCTCCCTCCTACGGGGGCAGCGTTTCGCGGAAGATGGCGTATTTTATCAGCGTTCCCTTAAAAACTGCTGGCACGTCGGACAGTTATCGGGTACAATACAATCGAATATTTGCGAGCAGGGAAGGAGCGATTTTTAAATGAAAGACCTTGAACACGCATCGATCAACGGGGTGGAGATCCACAATCTGGCCGAGCAGGAC
>JAGAYQ010000033.1 GCA_017940445.1 Pyramidobacter sp.
TAACTGCCGGGATCGGCGGGCAGCATCGCGCCCATCGCGCCGGAGATGATGAACTGGCCGGGCTCGATGGTGTTGCCGTTGCGGACGATGATGTTGATCAGCTTGAGCAGCGTGCCCCACTGATCGCCGAGCGCGTCAGTGCCCTTGCCGGCGTTGAAGTCCTTGCCGTCACGGGTGCACTTCATCTCGATGGCGTTCACGTCGACGCCCTCAGCCGGGATCTCCTTGCCGCAGATGACCTGATACGAACCGACGCTGGCGGCAGCCATGTCGAAGAAGCCGATGCCCTTGAGGCTGGCGAAGCCGACGAGCGGCACTTCGATGGCGGGGAACAGCGAGGTGACGGCGGCCTTCACCTGCTCGGGACTCTCAAGCGGCTTGTCGATTTTCTTTCCGAAGCGGTAGCCGATCTCCTGCTCAAGCTTGATGCCGGGGCGGTCGAGCACGATGGGCGCGCCTTCGGGCAGCAGGCCGGACTTGAACAGCGGGGCCACGGCGGGTTCGCTGGTGCTGAACACCTGCATCAGCTTCTCGCTGGTCATGCCGCCCTTGTAGCCGATGACGGAATCGCTCTTGAGGCGGTCGGCCAGATAAGCGTTCTGCACTTTGTAGGCCAGCGCGGCGTCGTTGCTCTTCATCAGCTTGGAGAGCGCAGGCGTCTCGGTCTTGTCGGCCTCGGCCTTTTTCAGCAGAGCGACGGCTTCGTCGACGGTGACGGGCTTGGGTTCTTCAGCCTTGGGGGCTTCGGGCTTGACCTCAGGCTTGGGAGCCTCGGCAGGCTTTTCAGCAGGCTTCGCAGCCGGAGCGGGCGCGGGGGCCGGGGCCTTCACTTCCTGCTTCACGGCAGGCTGCTCGGGCTTGGCGAACGGGCCGATGCCCTTGTACCAGCAGAACGCGCCGGCGAGCACAACAACGATCACGAGCCACTTCAAAAACTTTTTCATGACAGATTCAACTCCTTTTTCAAATTGCGGCACAGAATTCGTGCCGTATTTAAATTTTACAACGTTATTGCGTTCTTGAAAAGTGGAGCATGGGAAAATAATGGGTCTCCTTCTGTTTTAGCAGAAAGAGACCCAAGGACGGAATGGTATATAAGTTTTACTGTCTACAGGAGAGGCGGTTTGCGGAAATGAGATTTTTGCTCAAACGCGTAAGCGATGGCAATCAGTTCTTTCTCGCTCCACGGACGGCCGATGATCTCCATGCCGACGGGCACTCCGATAGGTGCATTCTCATCAGGCGCAAAGCCGGCTGGCACGCAGATCGAAGGGAAACCGGTAGACGAGCAAAGCACGCCGTTGCGCTGCTGCTGGTGGGCACCGCATTTGCACACCAGCTGCTGCTGATGCGGGTAGATCATTGCATCAAGCTTCAGATCAGCCATGATCTTGAGGATGTGCGTGCGCACGCCGATCTTGTTGAACATCTTTTCCAGATAGCGCGGTGAACCGACTTCCAGCTTCATGGCGTCACGCATGTTGCTCTCGGAGAACGGATGGAACAGGCCTTTTTCGAGGATCTCGGCCATGCTGTGAACAGGCCAGTCGGCGGGCAGGTCGGCAAGATAGCCATCGAGGTCGTGGCGGAAGTCATCGAGATGTACCGACACCTCGCTCGTCAGCCACGGCTGATCGATGTTGTCCTTGATCGGCACCAGCGTTGCACCGTTGTCGGTAAAGACTTTCATTGCCTGTTTCATCACTTCGTTGACAGGCGCGTTGACTGCCTCCTTGCCAAACAGGCTTTCCAACACGCCGATACGCTTGTCGGCCAGTGCATCGGCATTCAGACCATCAGCGTAGCTCTTTACCTCATGCCCGACGCCCCAGGCCGTTTCCGCGTCGTCGGGATCGTAGCCGGCGATCACATCAAGGCATTTGGCAGCATCTTCCACCGTGCGGCAGATGGGGCCTGCCGTGTCCTGTGTCAATGAATAGGGCACGATGCCTGCGCGCGAGACAAGGCCGATCGTCGGACGGATGCCTACCAGGCTGTTGGCAGACGCAGGCGAACGTACCGAGTTGATCGTATCGGTTCCCAGGCCGATGATGCCGATATTGGAGGCGATAGTTGCCCCCGTGCCGCCGGACGAGCCGCCTGGAGTGCGCGTTGGATCGTACGGGTTGACTGACTGTCCAAGCACCGAGCTGATCGTCTCGCCCCAGATGGCGAATTCATGCAGGTTGGTTTTAGCGAGGATGATCGCGCCGCTCTCGCGCAGCTTCTTCGTGACGAAAGCGTCCTTCGGCGGCACCCAGCCCCTCAGCGCCACGCTGCCGGCTGTGGTGGGCATATCGGTTGTGTTGAAGTTGTCCTTCAGCATCACGGGGATGCCGAACAGCGCGCCGTTCAGGGCATGATTTGCGGCGATGAAGGCATCGACTTTGTCGGCCTCTTCGAGCGCCTTCGGATTGACGCAGATGACGGAGTTCAGCCGCGGCTCAAGCGCCTTGAGCCGCTCCAGGTAGTGTTCGCACAGCTTGCGCGCTGTCAGCGTGCCGTCGAGATACGCGGCGTGAACGCGCGCCACCGTCAGTTCGGAAAAGTCGAAATTACTCATGATCGCAGCACCGCCTTAGAGCGGCAGCACAGCCGCGAGCACGAAGATGAATCCTGACAGCAGCATGATGGCCATACTGTAGCCCATGATGTGCTTGGCTTCCAGACCTGTGATGCCCAGCAGGGCGATTGCCCAGAACGGCTGCGCCATGTTTGTCCAGGTGTTGCCGTAACCGACCATCAGGGCCGTCTTGATCAGGTCGGCGCCCATCAGGCGGGCCGATTCGATGGCGACAGGGCCCTGGACGGCCCACTGACCGCCGCCGGAAGGCACGAACAAATTGACCAGCGACGACGACAGGAACGTCCACAGGTAGAACGTACCCTTGGTGCTGATGCTGGCAATGCCGTTGGCAAGGATCATGACCAAGCCTGAATATTTGACGATGCCCATGATGCCGGCATAGAGCGGGAACTGGAAAATGACGCCGGAAACGCCGCTGGCCGCATCCTTGACGGCGGCGACATAGTTGGCGATATTGCCGTAGAGCAGGATGCCCGTGAAGAGGAAGATAGCGTTGAGCAGGTTGAAGTCAAGCGCCGTCAGCCCCTTTTTCATGAACGCTGAGACGATGTAAGTGAAGCCCATGGCAACCAGAGCGAGCGCGATGATCGGGCTGTAATTGAGATAATCGCCAACAGTGGCGTTTTCAGGGCGCTTCTTGACCGTCAGATTTTCTTTTTCGATCGCGCGGATGGCATTCTCATCGAGCGGCGTCAGCTCATTTTCATTCTTCGGCTGCAGCATGGCGGCGAACAGCGCGGGGAAGATGGCCAGTCCGATGGTGACGATGATGTTCATGCGGTTGAGCATGAAATCCGACATTGGCACAACGCCCATCAGGCTCTCCAGCGCATGCCCGGGCGAGGCGATAAACAGTCCGATCGATGAGCTGAACAGCCCCTGCCACGTCATCTGGCCCACATACGCACCGGCGGCAAGCAGACCGTATTCGAACGGAACATTCTTGATGCGAAGATTGCGAGCAAGCTCCTTAGCGAGGATCGCACCGACGATCAGGCTGAGCCCCCAGTGCAGGAACGAAACGACGACGCTCACGAATGTGACCAGGAAAGCAGCGGAACGTCCGCTGTTGGGGATGCTGGCCAGACTGTCGATGCCACGCTTGACCAGCGGAGCGTTTGCGACGCACGAGCCGGTGATGACGATAAGAGCCATCTGCATTGAGAAGCCAAGCAGTTCCCAGAAGCCTTTGTACCAGTTCTGGATCATCTGCATCGGTCCTTGATCGGTCAGCGTAATGCCGAGGATAAAAGCGATGAACGTCAGAACGACGGCGAAGATGCTGGCATCGGGCATATACTTGAGCGACCAGCGCAACATTTTGTTGCCCATGCGGGTGATGAGCGAACCGGAACTTGGGGTATTGTTTGACATGAACTTTTCCTCCTTCAACAGATAATGATCGACACAAGACTTTTAGCCTCAGAGCGCATAATTATTGAGAACTGATTGCCTCCTTTCCTGTAAAAATAGAATAAAAAAAGAAAGCACAACGAGCCGTGCCCCGTAAGCGGAGAACGGACGGATGCTTTCTTACTGAAAAACGTGATTCGATTGAGCTGCTATACTTGTGATACTGTATTCAGTTGTGGTGAGGCAGTTGATGAGGCAGCCGAACAGAATTACTGACCGAGAATCTGGTAGCCGACGCCGATCGTCTTGTGCCCCGACAGCTCATGCATGGCAAGGTTGCCGTAGAAGCACAGGGCAAATTCCTCGCGCCGCCGTACGGCCGCGGCCTTGAACAGAAAGTTCTGCCCGATCGCGTCAGAAGCGCGCGTACTCTGCGTCACTTCAAGAACGCAGTGGCAGATAGGATGGATCTGCGAGCGCTTGCGCTCGATCAGTCCAGTATTGACGCAGAGATTGACGACGCTGCGAATAATGCCTGTCTGGCCGCTGATGCCGAATCCGGATATCGTTGTGGCTGCGGCGCGCAGACCGAGCTTCTGATACTGAGCGATCATGTCTTTTTCGTTCTCCTGTGTCGGCGTCATCGCCAGCAGGATCGCAAGGCGGCAGAGATCGATCTCGTCTGGAACCATGAAGTTTTCCCACGTCAATGCTGCGTCGCTCCTTTCCAAAAAACAAGGCAAGCAAAAGCGAGCCGTCGAAACGGCTTGATTTTTACTTGCCTGCTGAGATACTATTCTTGTTCAAGATGAAACTATACTTGTTTACGAAATGATTATAGCAAGACTTTCGTAATGGCGCAAGAGGAAAAACTGGACATTTTTCAATCCCGCGCTCTGGTGTATAATCATCTGGCTGACGATGTGTGTGAAGGGAGGCGGGCTCGATGGAGAAATCGGAAAAGGATAAAGTGCTGAACGGGCTGGAACAGGATCTTGACATGTGGGACCGCTACTGCTTCATCTCGCATCACGGAGCGCTTATCGCGAACCTGGTCTGGGCGGGCATCGTGTTTCGTTCCTGCCTGGTCTCGGACGCGGAGATGTTCAAAAAAGCCGTGCTCGGGCTGCTGGCGGCGTTCCGGCCGTGGGCGGCGTGGGTGTTCAAGGCGCTGGAGCTGAACGCGGGGTTCGAGATCGACCGCACGGCGCTGCTTGCTTCGGGCATCGCCTTCGGCCTGACGGTGATCGACCAGTTTTTCAGCCACAGCGCACAGCGGGCCTGGGAACGCCTTGAAGACGCAAGCGACGCGCTGGAGCGCGACAGGAACGATGCAAGGGAAGAATGACCGCGTTGTATATCGCGTAAAAGAACAGCCTTCGGCCCTACGGCGGCCGGAGGCTGTTTTTCGTTCCTTTTGCTGTTTGCGCCCTTGCAAACGCGCGCCGGCTTGGATAAAATAAGTTGTTGTTTTCTGTCGATTTTACGACCGGCTTTGCGCTGTGCCGAAGAGTTCTCTGAATAAAACGAGGTGGAAAAAGTTGAAGGTGAAAAGGTTCCTTCTCACGATCCTGCTGGTCCTGACGACGCTGACGCTCCCTGCACTTGCGGCTGAGGACAAGCCGTACGTCGTGCTGGCGCTTTCGGGCGGCGGCGTCAAGGGATACGCGCATATCGGCGTGCTCGAAGTGCTTGAACGCGAGGGCGTGGGCATCGCCGGCATCGTCGGCACGAGCATGGGCTCGATCGTCGGCAGTCTCTACGCCAGCGGCAAGACGGCTGCCGAGCTCGACTCGATCGTCCGCGATGTCAATCTTGCCGAGCTGGTCACAGCCACGGGCGGCAACTACTTCAACGTGTCGGAGAAGATGAACCGCGACGTGAGCATGATCCGCCCCGAGATGCACATGAACAATCAGAACAAGCTCGTCGGTCCGCTCGGTCTCGTTGCCGGAACGGCGGTGCTGGAATATATCGCCCAGCTGCTTTCGCACGTCACTGTCACCGATTTTCGCAGGCTGCCCATCCCCTTCGCGGCCGTGGCAACCGACCTCGTCACCGGCGAAAAGGTGGTGCTGCGCCGCGGTTCGCTGGCCAGCGCCGTGCGCGCTTCGATGTCCATCCCCGGTGTGTTCGATCCGTGGGAGATCAACGGCCGTCTGCTTGTCGACGGCGGCATGGTCAGCAACATGCCTGTGGAGACGGCGCGGGAGCTGTTCCCCGGTTATCCTGTCATCGCGATCAACCTCACCAGCGAGCTGGAGCCGCGCGAAAACCTGGGCAGCATGATCGACGTGGTCAGCCAGTCGATCACCATCCTGACGATGCAGAATGTGCGCCGTGAGGCGGCTCTGGCCGATCTGCTCATCAGTCCCGGCGTGAAGTCTTACCCGATGCTGGGCACCAATCCTGCGGGCGAGATCATCGATCAGGGACGCGTTGCGGCCGAGAAGATGCTGCCGCAGCTGCGCAAGCTGCTGGAGACGGCCCCGCGGCGTCCTGTCAAACGCCCGCACGAAGGCGAGCCCCAGCGGCCGCCGCATGTTGTCGGCGTGCGCGTCACCGGCGTGCCTGCGGATATGGCTCGGGCGATAGAGCGCGAGCTGCTCAAGGTGTGGATCGGACGTGAAGTGCCGATGAAGGAGGTCGTCGCCGCCAGCACCTCGATCGCCGGCCGCGACGACGTGCGCAGCGTCGATTACGACCTCATCCACACGGAGCGCGGCGTGATCGTCGTGCTCAAGGTGCAGCGTCTGCCTCCGTACATTTACCGCATGGGCGGCTATGCGAGCACGTTGGCCTCCAAGGGCTGGCTGGAGATCTCCGGCAGCAGATACGACCTGTTCCAGTCCGGCGATATGCTGACCTCGCGCGCCTATCTCGGCGACAACTGGGCGGCGGATTTCAACTACTACTGGGGCATGGACGTGCGCCGCAGCCGTTACTGGGAGGCTGATCTGACGGCCTCGCGCTTCAAGATGGACTCTGAGGGCGGAAAGGTCGGCTGGCAGAAATACTCGTTCGACTTGCGCCGACACTACGTGCTGGGCGAGCGTCTGAGGCTCTCCGCAGGACTTGCCGGCGGAGCGTTTCGCCACGTTTCCGGAGCAGAGAGCGGCAACTACCTGGCGCCTGTGTTCTCTGCCTCGCTTAACCTGATGGACGATCCGGAAGACCCGATCAACGGCTTCAAGTTTGATTTCGACGGCATGTGGATCGGCTCTGAGGACGCGTTCCTCTGGCGGGCAGCGATGTCGGGCCGCCGTGCGCTCAACAAGAATCTGGTCGCTGAGCTGCAGGGCGGGTACAGCGAAGGCAAGCAGAACGCCCATCTGCCGCTGGCGGCGTATCTGGGCGCGCGCGAAGAACTGTACA
>JAGAYQ010000332.1 GCA_017940445.1 Pyramidobacter sp.
GACAATTACTTCGGCTGGGTCGTCATGCGCTACGGCCTGGGCGAGTGCCTCGTCAAGTTCGACACGAAGATGAACGCGGTGCCCTGGCTGGCCAAGGAATGGAAGATCAGCGACGACAAGCTCACCTGGACGTTCACGATCGACGACCGCGCTGTGTATTCTAACGGCCGCAAGGTCACCGGCGAAGCGGCCGGCAAGTCGCTGCAGCGCACGCTTGAAAAGTCGCCGCGCGCGCAGTCGA
Source organism: Pyramidobacter sp. (assembly GCA_017940445.1). Taxonomy (GTDB): domain Bacteria; phylum Synergistota; class Synergistia; order Synergistales; family Dethiosulfovibrionaceae; genus Pyramidobacter. The sequence goes on from JAGAYQ010000332.1 coordinate 242, forward strand.
TGTTCGAATGCGAGTCGATCACCTGGGACGGACAGAACGTGTTCGTGAAGACGAAAAAGCCCGTGCCGACGCTGCCGGGCATCTTCGGCGACCCGCTCTTCATCATCATCGACACCAGCGTGACCGATCGCGACTACGCCAAGCAGGGCGCCATCTGCACCGGCCCGTACATGGTGAAGAACTACACCAAGGCGCTGGCTGAAATGGTGCGCAATCCCAACTACTGGGACGGCGGAGTGCCGTTCGACGCCGTCAACATCCACACGATCGACGATCCCAACACGCGCGCGATGGCACTGCAAAGCGGCGAGATCGACATGGCGATCAACATCTCCGCCGGCGACCTGGCACTGTTCGGCGACAAATCGAAGTTCTACGTCAGCGCCATTCCCTCGCTGCGCGACGTGCTCGGCCGTCTCAATCAGGCCCCCGGCCGCATCCTTGCCGACAAGGCCGTGCGCCAGGCGCTGCTGCGTTCGCTCGACCGCGAGACGTACTGCAAAGTGCTGCTGAAGGACACGTTCACAGCCGGCGGCCCGCTCATCCCTCCCTCGATGGACTATGACTTCCCCAACCTGAAGGACCCCAACGGCTACGATCCCGACAGCGCCGAAGATCTGCTTGAGAAGGCCGGCTGGAAGATGGGCAAGGACGGCGTGCGCGAGAAGGACGGCAAGAAGCTGGAGCTCGATTTCATCTTCTATTCCGGACGTGCCGAGCTGCCTCTGTTCGCCGAGGCCACGCAGGCTGACGCAAGCGGCGTGGGCTTCAAGATCAACCTGAAGAACGTCGACTACAACGTGCTTGACGGCATCGGCATCCGCGGCGAATACGACATCCTCATCAGCAACGTCCTGGCCGCGCAGGCCGGCGATCCTGAGGTGTTCGTCAACATGTATTGGAAGACGAACCGCCACTCGGGCGACCCCGCCAAGGGCAGCAACCCCCAGAACGGCAGCGGCTTCTCCAACGCCCGCTATGACGAACTGAGCGACAAGCTGGCCGTCGAGTTTGATCCGGCCAAGCGCCGCGAGATCGTCGTCGAGATGCAGAAGATCATCCTCGAAGAGGCCGGCACCGTCATCTTCGGCTATCCGCAGACGAACATGGTGAGCAACCTCACCGTCACCGGCGCCGAGATCCAGCCCTGCGACTACTACTGGCTGACGAAGGACACGAAGCCCGCGAAGTAATAATTACTAATTAATAATTAACGAAAGGAGAGGCTCATGCTTCTGCAAGTGCGCAACCTCGACGTCAGCTACGGCGCGCGCAAGACCGTAGAGGGCGTCAGTCTGGAACTGGAGCGCGGCGAGATCCTCTCGATCGTCGGCGAGAGCGGCAGCGGCAAGACCACCGTCATTCGCGCCGTGATGGGCTGCCTGCCCGGTGCTGGCCGCGTATCGGGCGGCGAGATCATTTACGACGGCCGCAGCCTGCTTGAAAACACGCCCGAACAGTGGCGGGCCATGCGCGGAACGGCGATGTCGATGATCTTTCAGGACAGCGGCGCCATGCTCAACCCCATCCGCACGATCGGCTCGCAGTTCGTCGACTACATCCGCGCCCACGCGCCGCAAAAGAGCGCCGCCGACGCCAATGAGCAGGCCTGTGAAATGCTGGCGCGCATGTTTTTGCCCAACGTGGAAAATGTGATGCGCAGCTACCCGTTCGAGCTTTCCGGTGGCATGAGACAGCGCGTCGGCATCGCCATGGCCATGACCTTCAGTCCGCGCCTGCTGCTGGCCGACGAGCCCACAAGCGCGCTTGACGTGACCACGCAGGCGCAGATCATCCGCCAGATCGTCGACGTGCGCAACGAGTACAACGCCGCGGTGATCCTCGTCACGCACAACCTCGGCGTGGCCTCGTACATGTCGAACAAGATCATCGTCATGAAAGGCGGCCGCGTCGTCGAAAGCGGCCCGCGCGA
>JAGAYQ010000333.1 GCA_017940445.1 Pyramidobacter sp.
CCACGGTGCCGCCGCCGGAGATCGATCACTGGATCAGGCAGGTCAGCAGCCAGCTGCAAAGCCTTGACGAACGCCTGGCAGAAGCGGCGCGCTTTCTGGGGCGCTTCACCCGCTGCTTCAGCGTTGCGGCCGTGGCAGCGATGGACGGGCTGAAGCTGCGCAAATGCGATTTCATCCGCCTCGCTGCCGACGTGCTGCTCGTCATTCTTGTGGTAGAAAACGGGGCGGTCCGCCATTCGCGGTTGCGCATCGCGCCCGATCTGACGCCGGAACAGCTTGACGAGCTGTGCTCAGTGATCAATCACGGCGCGGTCGGACATTCCTGGAACAACGTCCGCGATCAGCTGAGCGATTATCTCAGCCATCATCTGGCCGAGAAATGGAACGAGCTGCGGCCCGTGTTCGAACATGTCGACGGGATGATGAGCGACGAGTCGATGACGCTGTCGACCGGCGGCATGCGCGAACTGTTCGCGGGAAACGGCGAAGAGCAGTCGGAAGAGCGCCGCGACCGCATCGAGGCGATCTCGTCGCTGATGGACACCAAGGAAGACCTTGAGGATTTCATCAGCGACTATTCAGGCAGCGACGGTCTGCATGTGACCATCGGCGACGAGAACACGCGTCCCGACATGCAGGGCTGTTCGGTGATGATGTCCACGGCTACGGCGGGCGGCAAAAAGGCGATGGTCGGCCTGGTCGGCCCTATGCGCATGAACTACGCCAGCTCGATCGCCGTGCTCGAAGCCGTTCTCAACGGACTGAACCATCCCCGCACGGGGGAGGAGGAATCGTAAATGGAGTCAAACGAGAAAGAGAAGAAGACAGAGGAGACCGCACAGGCGGAGAACATTCCGGTCGAAGGCGCGTCAGACGCAGCTCAGGAGAGCGGCGCGGACGAGAATCAGAAGAAGATCGACGAGCTCACCGCGCAGTATAACCAGATGCGCGAAATTGCTGCTCGTGCGCAGGCTGACGGCATCAACTACCGCAGCTGGGCGGAGCGCGAGTTCAAGCGTCTGAAAGCGTTCGGCAGCGAGCGGGCGGTGCTTGCCATGCTGCCGGTGCTCGACAATCTGGAGCTGGCGCTCGGCAATGCCGAGGCCGATCCGGCGAGCATCCGCGAGGGCGTGCGCATGGTGAAAACACAGTTTGCCGACGCGCTCAAAAATCTCGGTGTGACCGAGCTTGATCCGACTGGCAAGCCCTTTTCGCCGCTGGAGCACGACGCCATGGGCATGGTCCCGGTGACGGACAAAGCGCAGGACGGCATGGTCTGCACGGTCGTGCGCAAGGGCTTTTCCATGTCCGACAAGGTCATCCGCCCGGCGATGGTCATGGTCGGCCGCTATACAGAGCCGCAGGCCGAAGCTCCCCAAAAAGAAGAGCAGTAATCAGGTAATAAGCGGGAAAGACCGCAGGAACCCATACAATCTGAACCACAAATTTTTTCATGAGGTGATTTGAAATGAGTAAAGTCGTAGGAATCGATCTTGGTACCACCAACAGCTGCATCGCCGTTATGGAAGGCGACAACGTCACGATCATCCCCAACAGCGAAGGCGCGCGCACAACGCCTTCCGTCGTCGCGTTCACCAAGGAGGGCGAGCGCCTTGTCGGCCAGCTGGCCAAGCGTCAGGCGATCGTCAACGCCGACAAGACCATCATGTCCATCAAGCGTCACATGGGCAGCGACTACAAAGTCGACATCGACGGCAAGAAGTACACGCCGCAGGAGATCAGCGCCATGGTGCTCCAGAAGATGAAGCACGACGCTGAGGACTATCTGGGCACGACTGTTACCGATGCCGTCATCACCGTGCCGGCCTACTTCACCGACGCTCAGCGTCAGGCTACCAAGGACGCCGGCGCGATCGCGGGCCTGAAG
>JAGAYQ010000034.1 GCA_017940445.1 Pyramidobacter sp.
CTCAGCGACAAGGTGCTCGTCATGGCGGCGCTGATCGCGCTGCTTGAGCTGCACCGGCTCAGCGGCTGGATGGTGATGGTGATCGTCGCGCGCGACTTCATGGTCAGCGGCCTGCGCATGGTCGCCGCCGCCGAAGGCCAGGTGATCGCGGCTTCAAAGCTGGGCAAGGTGAAGACCGTCTTCCAGATCATCGCGATCATCATGATGATCCTCAAGCTGCCGCTGGCGATCTGGGTGATGTATGTTTCGATCGCTCTCACCGTGTGGTCGGGGCTCGTCTACGTCGCCAACGGCTGGGATCTGATCACCGACGCGGACTGATCTGACAGGGAAACGCCGGGCAGTTCTTTGGGAATGCCCGTGGACAACACAATATAAAGCCTGCGTCTGTGCCGGGCTTTCTTGAAGAGGTGGAAGAGATATGTTTGAATCGTTAAAACGCACGCTCGGGCTCGATCCTAACGAAAACGCCCTGCGTCGCTACCGCAAGAAGGTTGAGGAGATCAACGCGCTCGAGCCGAAAGTGCAGGCGATGAGCGACGAGGAGATCCTGGCCCGCGCGAACGAAATCAAAGCGTCGATCCGCGGAGGGGCTGAACTTGATGAGCATCTTGTCGAGGTGTTCGCGCTCGCCCGTGAAGAAGCAAAACGCAAGCTGGGGCTGCGTCCCTTTGACGTGCAGCTGATCGGCGCGATGGCGCTCAACGACGCCAACATCGCCGAGATGAAGACGGGCGAAGGAAAGACGCTCGTCGCGCCCATCGCCGTCATCCTCAACGCCTACAAGGGCGAAGGCGTCCATGTCGTCACCGTCAACGACTACCTGGCCCGCCGCGACGCGGAGTGGATGCGGCCGCTGTACCGGGCGATGGGACTGGAAGTGGCGGTCATTTACGCATTTATGGATCAGGACGAGCGCAAGCGCGCCTATCAGGCTGACATCACCTACGGCACCAACAGTGAGTTCGGATTCGACTACCTGCGCGACAACATGGTCATCCATGCTGAGGAGATGGTGCAGCGCGGACATTCGTTCTGCATCGTCGACGAAGTCGACTCCATCCTCATTGACGAGGCCCGCACGCCGCTGATCATCTCCGGTCCTTCGGAAGAGGACACGGGCGCATATACCATTGCCGATCAGATCGCCACCAAGCTGAAGGGCGTTTTCAAGGACCCCAACGAGGTGGAGATGCCCGCGTTCCTCCTTGACGAAAAGGACCGCAAGGAACCTGACGGCGATTTTGTCGTCGATGAAAAGGAAAAGACCGTCACGCTGACCAACCAGGGCATCGCCAAGTGCGAGCAGATGCTGAAGACCCCCGGGCTCTTCTCCGACATGAAGCATGCCGACCTGGCGCACAAAATCAATCAGGCGCTCAAGGCGCATTACCTGTTCAAGCGCGACGTCCACTACGTCATCAAGGACGGCGAGATCGTCATCGTCGACGAGTTCCGCGGACGTCTGATGTTCGGCCGCCGTTTCTCTGACGGACTGCATCAGGCCATCGAGGCGAAGGAGCACGTCAAAGTCGGCAAGGAAAGCCAGACGCTTGCGACGATCACGATCCAGAACTACTTCCGCATGTACAAGAAGCTGGCCGGCATGACGGGAACGGCGGCGACGGAAGCTGAGGAGTTCAAGGACATTTACCGCCTTGGCGTCATCGTCATCCCCACCAACAAGCCCGTCATCCGCAAGGACTGGCCCGATCAGGTCTACCGCACGATGGACGAGAAGTTTGCCGCCGTCGTCGAGGAGATCGAACGCGTCCACGCTGCCGGCCGCCCCGTGCTGGTCGGCACCGTCTCCGTTGCCGTGTCGGAGCACGTCAGCAAGCTGCTGCGCGCCCGCCGCATCCCCCATCAGGTGCTCAACGCGCGCTACCACGAGAAGGAATCTCAGATCGTCGCCCAGGCCGGACGTTTCGGGGCAGTCACCGTGGCCACCAACATGGCCGGACGCGGCACCGACATCCTGCTCGGCGGCAACCCCGAGTTCCTTGCCCGCGAAGAGTATCGCGCCAAGGGGCTTGATCCGGCGAAGGACGTCGAAAAATGCGCGGCGATCCTCGACCAGATGAAGCATCTCTGCGCTGAAGAAAAAGAAAAAGTCCTTGAGCAGGGCGGCCTCTGCATCCTCGGCACCGAGCGCCACGAGTCGCGCCGTATCGACAATCAGCTCCGCGGCCGCGCCGGCCGTCAGGGCGACCCCGGCAGCTCTCGGTTCTATCTGTCGCTTGAGGACGATCTGCTGCGCCTGTTCGGCTCTGACCGCATCAGCGGCATGCTCGACAAGCTGGGCATGGAGAAGGGCGAGTCGATCGAGCATCCTCTGCTGACCCGCGCCATCGAAAACGCTCAGAAAAAGGTCGAGATGATGCACTACGACGTGCGCCGCCAGCTGCTCCTTTATGACAACGTCATGAACACGCAGCGCGAAGCCGTCTACACCGAGCGCAGCACGATCATGACCGATCCCGAGATCCTGCCTCATGCCAAGGAGATCGCCGTCAGCAACGTGGACGACATCATCGACATCGCCTTCCCCGAGGACAAGGAAGCGTCGCCGACGTACGCGGTGAACAAGCTGCGCGAAGTCTACTGGCCCGGCATCGAGAAAGCGCTTGCGGGCATCGACGATCGCCGCAACGTGCAGCCGGCTGTCGACGCGATCAAGGAAGAGATCTCGGCGAAGTTCGACGAGCGCGTCTCGCTGCTCGAGACTTCCGTGGCCGAGAGTCTGTTCCGTTTCATCGCTCTGCACGTGCTCGACGGTGCCTGGAAGGAGCACCTGCTTGGCATGGATGTGCTGCGCCAGGGCATCGGCCTGCGCGCGGTCGGTCAGAAGGATCCCCTTATGGAATATCAGTTTGAGTCGTTCAACCTGTTCCAGGAGACCATGGCCAACATCCGCGAGCAGATCACCAAGCTGTTCTTCCGCGTCGCCATCGTGTCAGAGGAGGACCGTCTGCGCCGTGCCGCTCCCACAGCCATGCGTGAGCATCGCGGGACGGCTCCCGCGCCTTCGGCTGCCGCGCAGGAAGAGCTCGGCTTCAATCCCCAGGCATCCCGCGGCAATTACTTTGCCAATTACAGCGCCGGCGGCGAGCGTCCCGCTCCCGTCCACGTCAAAAAAGTCGGACGCAACGATCCCTGTCCCTGCGGCAGCGGCAAGAAGTATAAGAACTGCTGCGGCAGGAACCTTTAGAACGAAAGGGGCCCGATCATGAAAAAGTTTCTGCTGGCTGTCATCGCTGCCTTTGCGGTCGTGGGCGCGGCGGCTGCTCTGCCGCTGAGCGAGGCCGATATCGCAAAAATGACGCAGGAGTGTCCGAATCTCGACGAGTACCGGGGCTCGCCTGCGGTGATCTGGAACCGAAAGCAGCTTTATTCACAGGACCCTCAGGGGCGCATGGTGAAAACGACTTCGTATGTGATCCTCTGCAGTCCTTCCGCCCGCCTCGGCTGGCTTGAAGATCTTCTTTTCGCGCCGGCCGGCGGCAGCATCGAACTGGAGCAGGCTGCGATCTTTGATCCCGGCACGTCGCGGCTGGTCCGCTCGCTTGATTACGACCGCGACGAGCTGAAAAAGCACGGCCGGCTCGATCTGAAGTTCCCGAAAGTTGACAGCACCTACATCCTCGCTGTCAGCTTCCGGCAGAATTACACAGAACCTCAGGTGCTTGAGGACATTGCCTGGCTGAGCGCCGAGTATCCCACCTGGGAAGGCAGCGTGCAGATCCGCATCGCCAAGACGCAGGAGCTCATCTTTGAGTCGAGCACCAACACCATGCCGACGACGCAGGCTGACGACAACTTCCGCCGCTACGGCTGGTTCTATTTCAAGCAGCCGGCCAACCGCGGCGTGATGGGACTGGTCGAGAGCTCCGATCCCTATGTCGTCTTCAGCCTCAGCGCCGGCCCGCTGCCGATCGTGGAGATGATGAACGGCCTCAGCGCCCGCAAGTGGCCCTCGATCCCCGAAGTTTATGTATCGCACGAGGGGAGCGAGCGCGAGCAGGCGATCCGCTCCATCGAACGATTCTGGCGCAGCAGCTCGCGTCTGCCCTCACGCGGCACATGGCGCAGCGAGGCGCAGCTGCCGGCGAATGGCCCCTGGACGACGTGGGAGGCTGCTTACATTGCCTCCGCCTGGCTCCAGAAGCGCGGCTGGAAGTCCGAAGTCTGGTTTCAGCACGTCCTGCCGCAGTCGCGCGACGCGATCTCGTGCGCGGCAGGACTGATGCACCCCGTTTTGCAGGTGACCGATCCCGGCGCGAAAAAGAGCTGGTACTACATCCCCGGCACCCCCGGCGAACTTGGACAGCTGCCTCCGTCGCTGCGCGGCAAAGCTCTTTATGCGGCTGGCGCCAAGAAACTGCGCAAGAAGACGATCAACGGCACCTTGAAGGAGAAAAACCGTCTCTCGATCGCCTGGAACCTGGATATCGCTCCAGACTGTACGGTCACCGGCAAAGTCGATGTGCGCATCCGCCACAAATGGACCGAGATGTTTGAAGCGCTTTCCGACGGCCGCAAGGATCAGCTTTATGCGCTGCTGAGCGGCCTTGAAGGCTGGATCGATCCGAACGCGGAGCTCGAAGTGACGCCGCTTGGCAGCACGGGCTTCAAGGTCGAGCTGCCGGTCAAGGCGAGGTCGGGCATCGAAGGGCCGCAGGGCCTGATGATCGGTCTGCCTTCGCTCGCGCCTGGAGCCGTGGAGCGTCTGAAAGACGTGGAAAGCAGCGCTGTGCTGAAGTTCCCGTTCGTCGTCGAACAGTCCTACAACGTCCGCCTGCCCAAGGGCTACCGAGCCATGTCAGTGCCGATGAAGCAGGAAGCGACGAGCATGGTGAGCAGCTATACCAGCCATTATCGCGTCAATATGCGCAAGAATGAAGTGGAGGGCGAGGAGAAGCACATCCTCAGCCACACGCGCGTCGACGCGCCCGTAATCCCCAGTTTCAGGCGCGTGCTTGAGGTGTGGGGAACGTGGCGGCGCAATAACCTGGCGCTCCTGCCCGTCGGGCGTGCCAAGTGATTGAAATAGCATCGATTGGAGCATAAAGAACATGTCAGACAACACTACCGTGCTGAAGACGCTCGTTCATGAAGCGCTGACAGCGATCGCGCAGGAAAAAGGCGCTGATGTCTCGCTGATTGGCGAGATCCATTTCGAGCGTCCCAAACAGGAGGATCACGGCGACTGGGCGACCAACGCCGCGATGAAATA
>JAGAYQ010000334.1 GCA_017940445.1 Pyramidobacter sp.
CTCGCGGATGCTCGCGGCGGTGTTCACCGCCTGCACGGTGATGCACGAGCTGAAGGGCGCGCTCACACCGACGCGGGGCCTGTTCGCCGAACTGAGACGTGCGGAAGGAAATCCGGCGGGCTACACCATCTGGCTGGACGGCATGGAGTATCCGATCGGCGGGTGATGTTCCGTGTGGAACTTATCGTCAGCAAAGCGCCCAAAGCTCCGGAAGAGCATCTCTCCGGAGCTTTGGGCGCTTTGCTCTTTTATGGAAATCCGGTATCGAAGCCTGTCCCTCAAATTGGCTGCGGCAGACGGCGCTGCAAATAAGATATCAACAGACAGCCTTGCCGTACATCACAGAAGGCTCACCATCGCGCCGCCGCCGATGATCATGAAGATGCCAAGCCACTGCATGGGGGCGATCTTTTCGCGGAACAGCAGGGCGCTGAAAAGCGCTGCCACCATCGGGCTGCTGCCGGTGAGGGGAGAGACGACTGCCGCTGGAACGCGCTGCATCGCAGAGGCGACGAGCCACCCCGGAAGCGTCAGGACGAAAAATCCTGTGAAGATCATCACCGCGGCGCGTGCCCGATCCGGCCCGAAAAACGGGGCTTGCTCCGTCTGGCGCCGGCGCGCTGCTGCGTATTGCGGCAGTGACGAAAAAATGACGGCTGCTGCGCGCCAGAACGTGACCTCGGCCGGGCCGAGCGGAGAATTGAGAAAGGTCCAGCGCACTGCTGCCTGGCCGATGCCCCAGCAGATCCCGGCGACGATGCCCGTCAGCAGACCGGCGCTCACCGGCTGATCACCTCCGTCAGAGGCGGCCCCGGACGTGTCTTTGAACAAACACAGCAGCGCCATGCCGACAGCGATCACGAGCACGCCCAGCAGTCCCGGGCCGGAGAGTCCTTCGTCCATGAACAGCCACGAGAGCGCCACGACGTAGACCGGATACGTGTTTGTCAGCGCAGCCGCCTTGCCCGCGCCGATCGTCGCAATGCATTTGAAATACAGCGTGTCGCCGACGAGGAACGTGAGCAGACTGGTGCCGATCAGCACGGCAAAAGGCAGCCAGCCGGGCCACAGCGATACCCTGGGCAGAAACGCCAGCACTGCTGCCGCAGAGGTGAAGAAGCCCACCGAGCGCAGCGCCTGCATCTTCAGCGGCGAAAAAGCGCTGCCGCAGTAGCGGTATGCGACAGGCGCCAGCCCCCAGCAGGTCAGCGCGACCAGACAGCAGAGAAAACTTACGGCATCCACGGAAACGTCACCTCGACAAGGATCATAAAAATAAATGCTATCGATATTGTACTCTATTCGGCTTCGCGCGAACAGACCCGAGCACCGGTTACCGAAACAGCTGGCAAAATCAGACTCAAAGCCGACACGATGGCTCAAAGGCACGAAGGAACTACGGATACAAGATCGCGGCGGAGCAGAATGACTGTGTCTGTCGAATGCTGATCATCGTGCTCACTCAAATTAAATAGCAAAAAACAGCCGGAGTGCGCTCAGGATTATTGCGAGCGCGCTCCGGCTGTTTTTGTGTGTTACTTTGTGTCAGGTTTGAATTTCCGCTTTACTCGACTTCGGTGAAGTCCGCGCCTTCCGTGCGGGCGACGACCGTGGCCACGGCCGCGTCGCCGGTGATGTTCAGCGACGTGCGGATCATGTCGAGGATCGCGTCGATGCCGGCGATCATGGCGACGCCCTCAATGGGCAGACCGGCCTGCGTGGTGACGAGCGTGAGCATGATCAGGCCCGCGCCGGGGACACCGGCCGTGCCGATCGAGCCGAGCGTGGCGGTGAGCAGGATGCCGAGCTGAGCGCTGAGGTTCAGCGGGATGCCGTAAGCCTGAGCAATGAACAGCGCGCAGACGCCCTGATACAGCGCCGTGCCGTCCATGTTGATCGTCGCGCCCAGAGGCAGGACGAACGACGAGACCTTCTCAGGCACGCCCATGTTGTGGCAGCACTCCATCGTGACGGGCAGCGTGCCGGCCGACGACCTTGTGACGAACGCCGTCAGGCTGGCTTCCTTGATGCCGCGGAAGAACCACATCGGGCTCTTGCGGGCAAAGGCCGTCACCAGGCCGGAGTAGATGACCACGGCGTGGATGATGCAGCCGATGTAGACGGCGCCGATGACCTTGGCGAACGGCAGCAACACGGCCATGCCGTACTTGGAAACCGTGCCCGCGATCAGCGCGAAGACGCCGTAAGGAGCGAACTTCATGACGATCGCCGTCATCTTGTACATCACTTCAGCCATCGAGTCGAAGAACGCCAGCGCCGGCTTGCCCTTCTCGCCGGCCATCGTCAGGGCGACGCCGAAGAACAGCGCGAAGACGATGATCTGGAGCATGTTGGCGTTGACCATGGCAGCAAACGCGTTCTTGGGGAACATGTTCGTCAGCACCTGGCCAAGCGAAGGAGCGGCCTTGGCCTCTGTCGCCTTGGCGAGCGCCAGATCCATGCCCGCGCCCGGCTGCATGATGTTGCCCAGCGCCAGACCGATGGCGATGGCTGCCGCCGTGGTGAGCAGATAGAGCACGACCGTCTTCACGCCGATGCGTCCCAGCGCCTTGAGGTCGCCCAGCGACGCGACGCCGACGACCAAGCTGGAAAGGACCAGCGGCACGATGAGCATGTTCAGCAGCGCCATGAAGATGCTGCCCAGCGGCGCGACGTAGCCGACGACCTGCGGCGACGCCATGCGCCCGAACACGATGCCCGCGATGAAACCGATCGAGATCTGCCAAATCAGCGAAACTCCGCCTTTTTTCTCTGCCATGAAAATCCCTCCGTTTAAGAAATATGAATGAGAAAGTGAGTGATAAGGACACTTCCTTTCTTTTAATAATTATACAATTTATGCCTGGAATGTCAATCGGTCATAATCATTCTCATGCAATGTATACAATACAAATGAAATAGTCAGCGAAGTACGTGCTCTGACGACCGCATAATGCTGAATGACATGGATATTTTACGAGCTCTTTTGCTGCACTGAAGAGCGGTCACTCGGTATAATCGAAGAACGAGAGCTAAAACGCAGAGCGAGGAACGTTTGGGAACTCAGTGAAAAAGTTAATTGCAGAGGACATTCAGTTTTGATATAATCATTTTTCTGGGTATACGAAAGTCCCGGACGCTTTTCGCTCGATGCCGGCGCAAGCGACTTTCACATTCCCATCGAATGGCAGCAGCAAGAGGTAACACATGAAACTGATTCAAGGACGCTGGAACACAGCCAAGAGCTTTGCGGCTACTCTGGACAGCCGCGCGGAAGAGCAGATCCGGACAGTGTGCGATTCGCCGCACTTTGCAGACTGCAAGATCCGGATCATGCCTGACGTCCACGCGGGGAAGGGCTGCACGATCGGCACGGCCATGACGCTGACGAACAAAGTCGTTCCCGGCATGGTCGGCGTGGATATAGGCTGCGGCATGGAGACAGTTCGCATTGCCGAGAGACAGCTCGACTGTCCGGCGCTTGATGCGCTGATCCGCAGCCGCATCCCCTGCGGGCGTGACGTGCGCACGGTGCCGCACGCGCTGAATGAGCTGATCGATCTGAACGAACTGCGCATCGCTTCGTTTGTGAAGCTCGACTACGCGAGAAACAGCATCGGCACATTGGGCGGCGGCAACCACTTCATCGAGGCGGCTCGGTCGGATGACGGATCGCTGTGGCTGATCGTTCATTCCGGCAGCCGTCATCTGGGAACTGAGACAGCCAGCTGGTATCAGGAGGAAGGCTATAAAAGGCTCTGCGGTTCGTCAAAGTCACAGATCGCCGAGCTGATCGCGCAGTACCGGGCAACCGGATGCGCGAAGGAGATCCAGGCGGCGCTGAAGACGCTCCGTTCCCGTGAGGCGGCGGGGCTGAAAGATTTGCCGAGAGACCTCGCATACGTCGAGGGCGAACTGTTTGATGACTACATCCACGATATGCGGATCGTTCAGCGTTTTGCGGCCCTCAACCGTCAGGCGATGATGGACGAGATCGTCACCGGGATGGGGCTGACGGTCGAAGAGCGATTCTGCACGATCCACAATTATATCGACACGGATGCTATGATCCTGCGCAAAGGGGCCGTGTCGGCCAGGAAGGGTGAAAAGCTGCTGATCCCTATCAACATGCGCGACGGCAGCCTGATCTGCGAAGGGCTGGGAAACGAAGACTGGAACTGCTCAGCTCCGCACGGCGCGGGGCGTCTGATGAGCCGGACGGCAGCGTTTCGCAGTCTTTCGCTTGAGGAGTACCGGCGCGAGATGGAAGGGATCTACAGCACCTGCGTGTCGTCCGAGACGCTCGACGAGTCGCCGATGGCCTACAAGAGCCTGGATGAGATCAGGCAGGCCGTCACGCCGACCGTGAGGATCATTTCACGCCTGAAGCCGATCTACAATTTCAAGGCCGCTGAATAGGCGGCACAATCTTTTTCGCAAAAAATCCGAAGGCCCGTTCTACGTGGAACTCAGCCGTCGGATTGTTTGTTTGCAGTGCTTTTATTACCTGCCGTGACCTCCTCCGCCGCCACCGCCGCCGCCGGAGGAGCCGCCGCCTCCGCCGAAGC
>JAGAYQ010000335.1 GCA_017940445.1 Pyramidobacter sp.
CAGCAGGCCCGTGTCATAGCAGAACGCGAATGGGATGACGAAAGCAAGGAAACCAAGACTGCACGCAGCCCATCCTGTCTTGTTGGGCGAATCTTCAGCGATGGAAGCAGCCGCATAAGCAGCGAGAGCCACTGGAGGCGTGATGTTGGAGATGATCGCGTAGTAGAACACAAACATGTGAGCCGCCATCGGATCGAATCGAAGCTGACCAAGAGCGGGAACGCTCAGCGATGCCGCAAGAATGTACGCGCTCGTTGTAGGCAGCCCCATGCCAAGGATCAGGCAGACAACGGCAATAAGGATCAGGGTCAGAACAGGTACGCCGCCTGATACTGAGAGAACGGCGCTGACGATCTTGGGACCGATGCCAGAAAGCGCAACAGCACCGAGAACGAAGCCAGCGGACGCGCATGCAGTGCAGACAACGGGGATGCCCTTCGCACCGTCGTGTATAGCCTTGAGGATGCCAACGGGCCCCATACGGCGCTTGGGGTTGGGAAGCGAGACGAGCCACGCAAGCACGATGCCCCAGGCTGCCGATTTCTGTGCCGTGAAGCCGACAAGAAGGAGGACGATGAGCAGGATGATCGGCGACATCATGTAAATGCGCTTAAGGACGTAAGACTTCTTAGGAAGCTCATCCTCGTTCAGTCCCTTGAGTCCGTCACGCTTTGCCGTAAGATGGATCATGACGAGCACAGCGGCATAGTAGAGCAGAGCGGGAAGAAGTGCGGCGATAACGACCTTGCTGAACTGTACGTTCAGGAACGAGGCCATGACGAACGCTCCGGCTCCCATGACGGGGGGCATGATCTGACCGCCGGAACTGGCGACAGCCTCGACCGCGCCCGCAAAATAGGGCTTGTAGCCGATGCGCTTCATCAGCGGGATCGTAAACGTTCCGGTGCCGTACACGTTGGCAACAGCCGAGCCCGAGATCGAGCCGAAAAGGCAAGAGCTGACGACGGCAATCTTGGCGGGACCGCCGGCCTGCGTACCGGTGAAGGCCTGAGCGAACTCCATGAAATATTCGCCGACGCCGCTGTTTTCGAGGAATCCGCCGAAGATCAGGAAGATCATGACGATCGTCGCGGAAACACCAAGCGATGATGAGTAAATACCCTCATCAAGCAGGTACATCTCCTCAACGAGCTGCTTGTAGGCTTCTTTGAAGCACAGCCAGACGTTCTCCGAGATCGAAGCGAGTCCGTTCTGGGTGGCGATATCGGTCATCTGGTAGTACATGCAGTAGCCCATGAATGCCAATGAGACAAGGATGATGGGGAAACCGACAGCGCGGCGCGTGGCCTCGATCAGAGTGAGGATGATGATCGTTCCGAGCACAAGCTGGATCATGGTTACCTCGTCAACGCCTGCCATGCGCTCGACGATTTCATTGTAATTGAACATGATATAGAAGCCGGGGACCGTCGAAATGATCGCCAGGAGCCAGTCGTACCAAGCCACGGAGGTCTTCGGGCTGCCGTCTTTGCTCTCAAACATCGGATACACGACGTAGACCATGGGCAGGACCCACGTCAGATGGATCGCGCGCTGCAGATACGCCTCGAACGCGCCGAAAATAGCGGTGTAAAGATGGAAAATCCCCATCAGGAGCACATAAAGCCACAGTGCCTTGGAGACAACTCCATCGAGTTTTCTTTTTGTCATATTGAGATCAGCCTCTCAGTTCAGAAGTTGAAGAGCCGCAGAGCGGCATAAGAATTAACAGAGAAGGCAGGCCGTGAGCCTGCCTTCTGTTGTTTGGAACCTGATTGTGACGCAACGGTGCAGGCTACTTAGCCGCAACGACATCCTTCCAGTACATTACAGCACCGGGATGGCAGTCAAGGCCCTTCTCGGGAACAGCAGTCTTGGGGTCGAGCTCGGCGATGTCCTTCACGCCCTTGGCCAGCATCTCGACATTGGTGTACATCGACTTGCAGAGGTCATAGACAACCTTGTCGTCAAGATCGCCGCGGACAACGATGCAGGTGTAGTCGCCAACGACTTTGACAGGTTCAGCACCGGCGGGTACCGACTTGTAGATGCCGGGGTCGACGTTGAACGTCACAGTGCCAATAGCCTCGCCGACTTTATCAAGGGTGGCCTGCTCCATGCCGAGGATGACGACGTCGGTCGTGCTCTCGATCTGCATAACGATCGCGGCGACCTTGCCGACGGAGAAGGCGAAGACGTCAAGGTGGTTGTCGGCGATCAGGTCAGCGCCGCCGGAGTAGGAAGCATATTCAACGCTGCCGCCCCACTCTTTGAACGCCTTGCGGTAGTCGATGCCGAAGCCGGCCTCGAAGATGTTCTTGACGACGAACTCAGAGCCGGTGCCGGTCTTCAGAGTCGCGAAGCGGAAGCCGAGCTTCTTGTTGATAAGGTCGTCGACCGTCTTGACACCGTTCTTCTCGGCAAAATCCTTGCGGGCGATGAAGTAGGTGTACTGCGTGTAGAGGTTGGCAAGCAGCTTGGCGTTTTTGATTTCCTTCTTGAACGTGCCAAGGTCGGAGCCCTTCTGGGCCACGGCGACCATCGACGTGTTGGAGAAGCCAAGGTCGCACTTTCTCACGTTGGCGTTGATGATGTTGCCGACAGCGCCGCCGGTGACGCTGGTAGTGGGCATGATCTCCTTGCTCCACAGATCGGCAAGTTCACCACCGAGAGCGAACCAGTTGCCGCCGGGAGGGCCCGCCATAAACTTGAGCTGCGAAGGCGTGTCGGCCAGCGCAGTTCCAGCGATGACTGTGGACATTACAACACAGAGCGCCAGAAACTTTTTCATTTGTACATTCCTCCTGAAAAAATATTAGCTGATTGGGCAATTTCACACGCAACCGTCCCCTTAAATGAATCAGGGAACGTCGAGAGAATTCAGCCCTTTCAACTTTGACAAGTATACTAGTTTTCTCTTGCCTATGTCAAGGAGTGATAATTTATTCGAAAAAATTAAATGTTTTTCGAACAGTACCATTGGACAAAATATCATGTATAATTTGTGAGCCAGACGCCTTCAGCGTCTGCTGCTGGGTAGAACGTTAAATGGAGAAAAGATCATGCTGCGTGGAATTGTGTTTGACTTTGACCTGACGCTTGTAGACAGCGCTGTTGGGATATGCGGCAATCTCAACGCGCTGGCGGAGGAAAAAGGACTTCGGCCGCTGGAGATTGATGAAGTTCGCCCTACGATCGGATGGGCGCTTGTCGACGCCATGCGATCGTTCTGGGGCGATGGTCCGGCTGAATCGGAGTGGCTGCCGCGCTACCGCAGCCTTTTTGTCGAGAGGAACTATGCCGGCGTGAGGCCTTTTGCAGAGACCACAGCGGCGCTGGAACACTTTCAGCAAACGAATGTTCCCATGGCGATCGCAACCAACCGTCTCGCGCCCGAAGGAATCGTTCGCGCCGCAGGGCTCGATTCATATTTTCCTGTCATTGTCGGCATCGAGAACATGAGAGCGAAGCCTGACCCTGCGATCGTGCTTGAGGCTCTGCGACAGCTTGGACTGTCAGCCGAAGAGGGCATTTACGTCGGAGACACCGAGATTGACATGCGCACAGCACTGAATGCCGGCATGACTGCCATCGGCGTGACAACGGGGAATCATGATGCGGCTGCTCTGAAAAGCAGCGGCGCTGAATTTGTCATTTCATCATTGAGACAATTACCTGACCTGTGGGAGGATCTTCATGGAAAAGAATAATACACTTTTGAATCCGCTGTTACGCTGGATGGCCGAAGGGCCAATCGAATGGAAACGCTGGAACACGGAGACTCTGAAACGCGCCGGTGAGCTTGACCGGCCTCTTTGCGTCTGCGTCGTCAGCAGCACAAGCCGCTGGAGCTACGCGATGAAAGAGAACTTCGACGAGCCTGAGATCGTCAAAATGCTCAACAACGACTTCATCCCCGTGCTTTGCGATACATCCGCCGCGCCGCACCTGACGCTTGCGGCAAAAGCGATGGCTCAGATCATGCTCGGTCATGCCGGCTGGCCGCTGTTTCTTTTCATGACACCGCAGCGCGAGCCAATCTTTGCGTCGTCGTACATGCCCAAACAAAGCGCTGATTCGCGCGTTCCCGGGCTGCTGGACGTGCTGAGACGCATCAAATGGCTCTGGCTGATGAAACGCCCTCAGATCAACGAAGCGGCAAAGAGTTATGCGGTGCAGATGAAGGAGGCTTTATCGCCCTATACTGCGCCAGTACACAGCAATCTGGCCTCACGAGCGAGCAGTCAGCTTATGGAAGAAGCAGACCGCTCTTATGGCGGCTGGGGAGAAGCTCCGAAGTTTCCTCAGGCGCCAAAGCTCCTTTTATCTGCGTGGCTGTGCCGCACCATGCCAGACGGAGAAAAAGAGCTCCCTTTCCTGCGACGGACCGTTGCTGCTATCTGCTGCGGAGGCTTGTATGACCACTTGGGCGGAGGCTTTCATGATTACTGCCGCGATCGTGAGTGGCTCCAGCCATATCTCGGCAAGCATGCAGGCCAGAACACGGCACTGCTTGCAGCGCTGCTCGAATGCTGGCGTGTTCTGAAGGATGACGGACTGCTGAATATCATTGAAAGCAGCATTGCCTGGATGCTCAAAAATTTAGATAACGGCGAAGGGCTCTTCTTATCCGGTGAAGATCTTTCGCGCTCTGCTGATGTCGATGCTTATTACCTTTGGAAAAAAGGTGATGCTGATGCTGTTATCAAGTCAGACAGCGCGCTGCTCGGCATGTCGCAGGAGGGGAATTATCCAGATCCGCTCACGCGCAGGCCTACAGGAATGAATCTGCCATTCTGGGGAGGCTTCTCAGACGCACACTCCAGTCTCGGCGAAGCCGAAGAGCGGCTGAGAGCAGCGCAGAATGCCCGACCTCTGCCCCCGCTTGAAAATAAAGTACTGCTGCGTGACAACGCCTGCCTGGCTGCGGTTCTGGCACGGGGGGCCAGACTGGTAGAACGTCCGGAATGGCTTATTGCCAGTGAGAAGATCATGACGCAGATCGAAAAACGGATGATCCTTGACGGCTCTCTCGTCAACGCACTCTACGACAGCCAGCCGGAAGGGAGTGCGACGCTCGACGATCTGAGCGCCTTA
>JAGAYQ010000336.1 GCA_017940445.1 Pyramidobacter sp.
AAGCCGCACACGCTGGCGACCACGCCGCCCGCCACGGTCGAAGCGAGCATGGCGGCGATCACAGAGAATTCCATGGTGCAACACTCCTGTCAAAAGATGTCTGCGCTGTATTGTAAGCCTTTTTGACGCCGCTGAAAAGCGCCGAAATTTTCAGTGCGCGCCGTTTTGAGCGCCTTGCGCGCCGCCGGGCGCGGTGCTAGAATCAGAACTACTTTAATGATATTCTGCGGAGGTGCTGCTGATGAAAAAACTGTTTTCGCTGCTGGCCGTGGCGCTGTTTGCCGCTTCGACCGCGTTTGCCGCGTCGTCGGCCGACAAGGGCGTGATCCTCGCCGGCACGGAGAGCACGTATCCGCCCTATGAGTTCCGCGATCCCGAGGGCAAGCTCGTCGGCTTCCATATCGATCTTGTCGAGGCGATCGGACGTGTCACCGGCAAGAAGATCGAGTGGATCGACATGAGCTTCGACGCGCTGATCCCCTCGCTGCTCACGAACAAGCTCGACATGATCGGCGCGGGCTTCCTGATGACGGAGAAACGGCGTGCGCGCGTGGCCTTCACCCGCCATTACGAAGTCTCGCGCGGCGCGGTGCTGACGCTGAACGAAAACCTTGAAAAGGTGAAGACGCTCGACGACCTCGTCGGCAAGGTCGTCACCGCGCAGATGGGCAGCTATGTGGAGCAGATCTGCGTCGCGCACGGCGGCATCACCGTGCGTCCGTTCAAGAAGTTTGACGACTGCCTTCTCGACGTGGTTTACGGACGTGCCTACGCCGCCACGATGGGGCTGGTCGCTGCCAAGAAGTACCTCAAGGCCAAGGACTTTGCCGGCAAGGTCGGCATCGCCTTCGCCTACGAGATGGAGGGCACGGAGAACAAGAAGGGCTTCGCCATCCGCAAGGACGATCCCGAGTTCAAGGCGCTGCTCGACAAGGCGCTCGATCAGATCGAAGCCAGCGGCGAGCTTGACGCGCTGAAGAAGAAATGGGACCTGCTGTAAAGATACGACATTTTGACAAATAGCGTTTTTTCGCTCCCCGTGGGATAATCAGCCTGCGGGGAGTTTTTTCGTCCCCGCAGCACAGTCAGCATAAAAAGGAGCGAACCACAGCGATGAAAATTATCCGTGCGATCATGATCGCCGTCCTGTCGTGCCTGCTTGCATCGGGCGCAGCGCTCGCCGAGGGGCCGAAAGCCGATCCCGAGGCGCAGATCACGGCGCTCAACATGGCCGTCGTCTCCGTGCGCCACATCACCGCAGCGCGCGACCGGCTCGTGCTCGATCAGGAATATTCGCAGATCGTCAACAATCTCAGCCTCGGCGACCTTGACGACGCCCCCGAGGTGATGGGCGTGTGGACGCGCCTGCTCGACGCGATCAGCGCCTGCCGGCTCAGCGACGAGGAGCGTCAGGTGTTTGCCGGCATTTACGAGCACCGTCAGAAAAACGCGCTGAACACGGTGCTGTCGGGGATGCGGCCTTCCATGGGCAGCCTGCGGCACTTCTTCGCGTCGCTGTTTTCCTGCGGCGTCAACGCCTGGTTCGGCGTGAGGCGCGAGCTGGCCGACATCCACCGCGCTGCGGGCGAAAAGTCGTGGGAGCTGAAAAAGGAGCAGCTGACAGCGCTGCACGAGCTGCAAAAGGAACTCCTCGCCGGCTCGTGGCTGCTGCTGAACCATCACGGCCTGCCCGACCGCCTGCGCGTCACCCAGGAGGACCTCGACTGTCTCGAACAGGCTGTGGCCGAGAGCGACTGGGGCAAATCGTCGCAGATGTTTGCCCTGATCGAAAACTCTTTTTCTGCTTTTCCTCCGTACTGGTTCTACCGCGCTGACGCGGCCTACCGCGCCGGGGACGACGCGGCAGCTCTTGCCTTTCTCGACCGCTATGACGCCGTGTGGAAGCGCGTGCTCCGGCGCGATCCCTGCCGCGCCCGCGCCGACCGCATCCGCATCCTGCTCGACGAGAGCCTGAGCGACGAGCAGACGCGCGCCCTCGTCGCCCGCATCCGCGAGAACACGTCGCCGCGCGACTGGCTCGACAATCTCTTCTGCGGTACAATGCTGTGGACGCTGGGCGACCGCGACGAAGCCGAGCGCGTCGTGCGCGGAAACATCCTCTTTAACGCCGAGCGCGAAGTCAGCACCGTCGTGCTGTCGCACATGGAACGCGGCGACTTCGACCGCGACACTTTCTGCGCCGATCTGCGGGCTGCCCTCGCCGGCGAAGCGCCGCAGACGCCCGAGGGCGAACTGCTTGCTGCGTGGTTCGACGGGCGCGACGGGCTTGCCGTGAAGCTGGCGAGCGAAGAATACCGCCGCAGCGCCTCGGCACTGCCGGCATGCGTGCTCTGGCTCACCGCCCGCGAGCCGGGCCGCGCCAGCCGCGAACGCGCCGAAGCCTGGCGCGAATGTTTTGAAAATGCCCTGTCCGTCCCCTCCGACCAGGACAAAAAAGCCCTGGCTGCCGCCGGGGTGCGCGCCGCGCAGGGGAATGCCCGAGCCTCGCTGCTGCTGGCCGCTGCTGCGGAGTTCGGCTGGAACGGCCTGAAAGACCCGTTTGCGGCCGCGAAATACTATCGCGCCGCCGCCGAAGCCGGCAGTGTCCCCGCGCAGGAGCGCTTCGCCGCTTTGTGCATGAGCGGGACCGGCACGACCAGAAACAGCGCTGAGGGCGTGCGATGGTATCAAATCGCCGCCGAAAAGGGGAGCGCAGCCGCGCACTACGAACTGGGCCGCTATTTCCGCACCGGACAGGGGCCTGCGCGCGATCTTGCCGCCGCGGCGTCGCACTTTTTTGCCGCCGCACAGCGGGGACACGCCAGTGCCCAGGCCGCGCTCGGCGAACTGTACAGCAAAGGCGCCGGCGTCCCGCTCGACTGGTACGAAGCCTGCAAGTGGAGCACCGCCGCACTGCTCGGCGGCGCTGAGAACGCCCGACGCACGCTCAACATCATCGACGGCAAAGGCATGCTGCGCAAGCGCCGCCTCAGCCCGGAAGACCGCGACCGCGCCGCCGCCGAAGGCCGTGCCATTTTCGAGCGCGGCGGGAAGTAAGGGCAAAAGCAAATCCAAAACCTCAACACGAAGGCACAAAGACCCGAAGACACAAAGATTCAATAGGGATTTGTTTTAGCGGTCCGCCAATATCCTTTGCATAAGTTGACGTTTTTCTCTGTGGAACATTTTTATGAAAGCGCTGATTAAATCCCATTATGCAGTATTTTAACCAGCGCACAGGAAACCTGAGAAAATGCGTCAGATCCGAAGAAACCTGCCCAGAAGGGGCTTCGAAGGCGTACTTCCGTACGTTGGAGAAGCCCCTCGGGCAGCGTTTCGCAGGAGATGACGTATTTTATCAGCGTTTCCTTATAAAAACACGCGCCCCGAATAATTTCGAGACGCGTGTTTCGTTTTTGTCTTGCTGCCTGTGGTGCGGCGCTTCGAGAAAAGCGGGCAAGGGCGAGCAGTCTGTCGAGGCTCGGCTTGGGATCTGCCTTTACAGCCGTGAGCAGATCAGATCGAGCAGGTGTACGGCGTTGGCGCCGCCTTTGAGAAGGCCGGCGAAGCAGCTGTTGCAGTAGGCGGCGGCGCGGCGAGGCGCAATGAGCGCCGCGTGTTCGCGCATCAGACGCTCCTGCTCGTCTTCGCTTCTGAGCGTGACGAAGTTCGCGATTTCGCCGTAGGCGTGGGGGGCTGCATGGATGGTGCGTTCCGGCAGCGGCTTCATCAGGAATACGCCGTCGAACGTGCAGCTCGCGCCGCGGTCGGCCAGCTCGACGGGACGGGCGTTCATGCGCTTCAGATCCTCGCGGGCAGCGGCTTGGAGAGCGGTGCGCGAACGGGCGCGCAGACAGTCCTGGATGACGATCTCCTCGCCGTTCAGGTCGGGCCAGGGAAAATCGTCTTGGTCGAGCAGGTACTCGTAGACGCTCAAGGGACGCGCGCCGGGCGACTGCTCTTCGACAGACAGCACGCAGCTGACGCAGTTGTACAGCACCGTGTCGCCGGGAGCGAACTCGCCGCCGTGCTCTTTGCAGCAGCCGGCAATGCCGACGCCGCGGTCTTTCAGCCAGGTGCAGAAGCGCTCGGACGTTTCCGGATGACGGCGCGTGAAGGCACAGCTGGGCAGATACCAGATCATGAAACATTCCCCCTTGTCGTGATTCCGTCTCATTGTAAAAAGAACGCGCGCGTTTGTAAATCGGTTTTGTCGATAAAAATCTTTTTTGGCGAAAAAGTTCACGGAGTTCTTTGTCTTTTTTGAAAAAGGCGCTATAATACGGTCGTACGGATTTAAAACTTATCCGCATGGAAAAAGATATTTGAGGAGGTCGTTTTTGATGAAAAAGCTGTTGGCTCTGTGCGTTCTTCTGTCGATGTGCCTCTGCTCCGCCGCGTTCGCCGAGGAGAAGCTGGTCATTTACACGACCGTTTCCAAGGGCGTCGTCAGCGAGCTGGTGCCGATGTTCGAGAAGGAGACGGGCATTAAAGTCGAGATCGTGCGCGCCGGCGTGGGCGAGCTGATCAAGCGCATCCAGTCCGAGAAGGACAATCCTCTGGCCGACGTGCTCTGGGGCAGCGCCCTGGCGTCGCTTCAGGCCGCGGGTGAGCCTTACTTTGAGCACTACGTTTCGGTCAACAACGACGCGATGGTCGACCGCTACAAGAACGTCGAAGGCTGGGTCACGCGCCACTCGCTGGCTGTGCGCTGCCTGCTGGTCAACAAGAACCTGATCGGCGACATCCCCGTCACCGGCTATGCCGACCTGCTCAACCCCGCGCTCAAGGGCAAGATCTCGCACGTCGATCCTTCGGCTTCGTCGTCCGGCTACGGCCACCTCTGCAACATGCTGTTCGCCATGGGCGGCAACGACCTCGACAAGGGCTGGGAGTACGTCGACAAGTTCTGCGCCAACCTCGGCAACAAGCTGCTCAACAGCAGCTCGGCCGTGTGGAAGGGCGTCAACGACGGCGAGTACACCGTGGGCCTGACCTATGAGGAAGTCGCGCTTCAGTCGGTCAAGAGCGGCGCGCCCGTGAAGATCGTCTACATGAAGGAAGGCTGCTTCGTCGAGGCCAACTGCACCGCGATCATCAAGAACGCCAAGAACCTTGAGAACGCCAAGAAGTTCATCGACTTCCTGACGGGCAAGGAAGCGCAGAGCATGCTGATCAACAAGCTCAACCTGCGCAGCGTCCGCAAGGATGTGGAGATGGGCGCCGACTTCACCGCCACGGAAGACATCCCGCTGTTCAGCGCCGACACCTCGATGTCCGGCAAGATGAAGAAGGCCTGGCTGGCGAAGTTCAAGGACCTGTTCATCCAGTACGAATAAACCGTAACCACGCGGCGTTTTCGCAGCCATTTACACAGGCTCACTCCGGCTCTCGCCGCGGGTGAGCCTTTTTCGCGTCAGGGGCAGTTTTGATTCAAAACCGTAATACAAAGGCACGAAGGCACAAAGTCACGAAGAATAAAAAGGGTTAAAATAAAAAATTACTGGGCACGCCGAGAATCGTCGTGCAGGGCGAAAATATTTCTGTGTCTTCGTGTTGGGATTTCGAATCAAAAGGATGCTATGCGCAGAAAGCATGAAAGGAAGATCAGACACAGTATGAGCGAAGAGATCATCATCAAAAACGCGGTCAAGCGCTACGGCGACAACACGGTGATCCCCGCCCTGTCGGCGGAGATCCGCAACGGCGAGTTCTTCACGCTGCTGGGCCCCTCCGGCTGCGGCAAGACGACGCTGCTTCGCATGATCGCCGGCTTCAACACGATCGAAGGCGGCACGATCAGCTTTGGGGATCAGGTCATCAACGATGTGCCGGCCCATCAGCGCAATATCGGCATGGTGTTTCAGGATTACGCGCTGTTCCCGCACATGACAGTGGAGGCGAACGTGCGCTACGGTCTCAAGTTCCGCGATGTGCCCAAGGCAGAGGCTGATGAGCGCGTGGATCAGATCCTCAAAGTCACCCGCATCGACCAGTACCGCGACCGTCTGCCCGAGGCGCTGAGCGGCGGACAGCAGCAGCGCGTGGCGCTGGCTCGCGCGATCGTCATCCATCCCACGGTGCTGCTGATGGACGAGCCTTTGTCCAATCTCGACGCCAAGCTGAGGATCGAGATGCGCACGGTCATCCGCGACATCCAGCGCGATATCGGCATCACCACGGTGTACGTCACGCACGATCAGGAGGAAGCTCTGGCCATCTCCGACCGCATCGCGGTGATGAACGCGGGCGTGATCCAGCAGATCGCCTCTCCGGTGCAGATCTATTCGCGTCCCGCGAACACGTTTGTGGCCGGCTTTATCGGACATTCCGACTTTTTCCGCGTGAAGTGCGAGGGCGGGCGCGTCTGGTTCAACGACGCCTATTCCGTGGCTGTCCCCATGCTCTCCGAGGGCGTGAGCGGCGAGGCGGTCGCTGGCGTGCGGCCTGAGGATTTCTGCATCATGCCGCCGTCTGGGGACGCTGGCGCCGGGCTCACGGCGAAGGTGCTGAAAAAAGTCTTCCTGGGGCGCTACATCAACTATCAGATCGCCATGGACGGCTGCACGCCGCTGGACACGCTCGAATCGATCGAGCTGTCGCAGGACATCAGCACGGCGGAGCACGAGTTTGAGGAGGGCGACACGCTGACGGTGACGCTGCGCGGCGACCTCATCAACGTATATTCGGCCGAGGGCGGCGCGAGCCTGATGAAAGGGGTGGCGGCGCGGTGAAGGTGCGCGTTGATTTCTGGAAGGTGATCACGGCCGTCATCTTCGCGCTGTTTGCCGTGTTTCTGGTGGCTCCCCTGCTGTCGCTGTTCGTCAGCGCCTTTAAGGATGCCGAGACGGGCGGCTGGACGATGAGCAACTTCGTCTCGTTCTTCACGAAAAAGTATTATTACCGCACGCTGTTCCGCTCGCTGGCGGTGAGCAGCTGCGTGACGCTGGCGGCGGTCGCACTGGGCGCTCCGGTAGCGTACTTCATGGCGACGTATCAAATCCGCGCCAAACGGCTGGTGCAGATTTTGATCATCATCTCGATGCTGTCGCCGTCGTTCATCGGCGCCTATTCCTGGGTGCTCCTGCTGGGCCGCAGCGGCGTGGTGACGCAGTTTTTCGCCGCGCTGGGGCTGAAAACGCCGTCGATCTACGGATTTTTCGGCATCGTCCTGGTGCTGGCGCTCAAGCTGTATCCGTTCATCTTCATGTACGTCTCCGGCGCGATGAAAAAGCTCGACCCGTCGCTGCTTGAAGCCTCGCAGAGCCTGGGATGCGGTCCGGCGCGCAACGTGGCGTGCATGGTCATCCCGCTGATTTTGCCGACGGTGCTGGCCGGGGCTCTGCTGGTGTTCATGAGCTCGCTGGCCGACTTCGGCACGCCGATGCTGATCGGCGAGGGGTTCCGCGTCATGCCGGTGCTGGTGTACCGCGAGTTCATGGGCGAGATGGGCGGCAACGCCAACTTTGCCGCGGCCATCGCCGTGGTGATGGTGTCGGTGACGACGAGCATCTACCTGACGCAGCGCTGGATCGTCAACCGCCTTTCGTTCAAGAGCCGCTCGGTGCGCCGCATCGTGCCGAAGCCGATCGAGGGCGGAAAAAGCGCACTGGTCCACGCCTGGATCTATCTGGTGGCGTTCCTGGGCATCCTGCCGCAGGCGACAGTGGTGTACACGTCGTTTTTGAAGACGAACGGCCCCACGTTCGTGCCGGGATTTTCGCTCGACAGCTATCGCGCCATCTTCTCTGAGATGGGCGCTTCGATCATCAACACGTACTGCTACGGCGGCCTTGGCATCTGCGGCATCGTCGTGCTGGCGTTTTTGATGGCGTATCTGTCAGTGCGCCGCCGCAACGCGCTCACGTCGCTGCTTGATTTGTGCAGCATTTTCCCCTACGTCATCTCCGGCTCGGTGCTCGGCATCATGCTGCTGATGGCGTTCAACAGACGTCCGCTGGCGCTTTCGGGCACGGCTGCGATCATCGTCATCTCGTTCATCATCCGCCGTCTGCCGCACACGCTGCGCTCAAGCGTCGCGATCCTGCATCAGATCAGCAAAAGCAGCGAGGAAGCCGCTGTCAGCCTGGGCGCGTCTCCCTTGCGGTCGTTCCTCGACGTGACGGCCAGGCTGATGCTGCCGGGCGTCATGACCGGCGCGACGCTGAGCTGGGTGGCGGTGATCAACGAACTGAGCGCCTCGATCATCCTGTATACCGGCGCGACGAAAACGATGTCGGTCGCCATCTATTCCGAAGTGCAGAGCGCCAGCTACGGCACCGCCGCGGCTCTGGCGACCGTGCTCACCGGCACGACCGTGCTGTCGCTGCTGATCCTCTTCAGCCTCTCCGGCAAGCGCGAAGTGAGCTTTTAAATTCTAAACGAAACACAAAGACACAAAGGCACAAAGAAAAGACTTTCAAAAGGCAGTGCGCAATGTTCGCATGTCTTCTGTTACCGGAATGCCGGGAGTTCCCGTTCTTTGTTTCTAATAAAGATCTCTTCGTGTCTTAGGGGCTTTGTGTCTTCGTGTCGGCTTTGAATTTGATTTTGACTTTATTTCAGGAGGTATATCGAAAATGTCTGAAATCGTCAGAAACGCGATCGAAAAAGAGGGCGTCATCGCCATCGTCCGCAAGCTGTACGGCGAGCCGCTGATGAAGCTGGGCGAAGCGCTGTACGCCGGCGGCGTGACGCTGATGGAAGTGACCTTCGACCAGTCCGCGCCCGACGTACTGCCCAAGACGGCGGCCGCCATCAGCGAGCTGGCTTCTCGCATGAAGGGCCGCATGCACGTCGGCGCCGGCACCGTGCTCACGGTTGAGCAGGTCAGAACGGCTGCTTCAGCGGGCGCGGAGTTTATCATCTCCCCTAACACTGACGCGTCTGTGATACGCGAGACGAAAGTGCTCGGCCTCGTCTCCGTGCCCGGCGCGATGACTCCTTCCGAGATGGTCGTTGCCAACCAGACGGGCGCGGATTTTGTCAAGGTATTCCCGTCGATCGACCTGGGCACCAGATTCCTCAAAAACGTGATGGCGCCGCTCAACCACATCAAGTTCATCGTCACCGGCGGCGTCACGCTGATGAACTTTGAAGAGTGGCTGCGCGCCGGCGCAATCGGCGCGGGCATCGGCGGCTACCTCAGCGACAAAAAGCTGATCGAGGCCGGCGACTGGGCCGAGTTCACCCGCCGCGCCAAAGCGTTCTGCGACATCGTCGCCAAGGTGCGCGGATAAGACACGCATCAAAAAACTCCATTTTCGGCTGAGCAAAAGCTGAAAATGGAGTTTTTTTCGTTCTCTTGGTAGAATATGGAAAGATTATTTCGATGGGAGGCTTTCCGCATGTTTGCCGGCAAAAAGGCGATCATCTTCGATATGGACGGCACGCTGATCGACTCCGTCGGCGTCTGGAACGCCGTGGACGAGGCGCTGATCGCGCGCATCCGCACCGACGGGCGGACCGACACGGGCGACGTGCAGGCCGTGCGCGACGCCAAACTGCGCGAGCTGAGCAGTCACCCTGATCCGTACGCCGTCTACTGCGCCTTTCTGGGCGAAAAGTACGGCTCGTCCCTGAGCGCGAAAGAGATCCACGACCTGCGCTACACCATCTCCAACGACTATCTGGAAAACGTCGTCGATTACAAGCCTTGCGCCGAAGAGCTGATCAGGCTGCTCAAAAAACGCGGTTTCACGCTTGCCATCGCCACCACCACGCGGCGGCGCACCATCGACATCTACCGCACCCGCAACCGCAATATCATGGGCAAGGCGAACATCGACGACTATTTCAGCGTCGTCTACGCCCGCGAGGACATCACGCAGATGAAGCCGCACCCGGAAGTGTACCTGCGCGTCATGGCCGACCTCGGCGTTGGGCCGAAGGAGTGCCTTGTCTTCGAGGACTCGCTCGTCGGTCTGGAAGCAGCCAGTGCTGCCGGCATCGAGACCGTTGCCGTGTATGACAAATATTCCGACAGCGAGCGCGAGCAGATCAACGCGCTTGCCCGCTGGCGCGTTGACGATTTTGCCGAAGTGATCGCCGCGGCGGAGCGGGAACTCGGATAAAGCGCGCGCGATTATTTTGAATTATTGTAAGGAGAGGACCCAACAATGAGAAAACTGGCGATCTACGAGTCCCTGCGATCGTGGTACGAGGACTACTCGGCGCTCGACGATCTGGCTGAGTCGCTTGAGGTGCTGAAGCAGCAGAACGTGGAGTGGGAGCGTCACGATCTGGAGAAGGAGCCTGAGGCGTTTGAGCAGAACGCGGCTGTGGCGCAGTAC
>JAGAYQ010000337.1 GCA_017940445.1 Pyramidobacter sp.
GGATGTATCATGTTTCGTAAATCGTTCAAAGCCCTGACCGCCCTTCTGGCGCTGGCGCTGCTGTGCGGCGTCTCGCTGGCGGCCGATCCCGCGCCCAAGCCCGCGGAGGAGAAGAAGCCTGATCTGTTCTCCTGGACGCCGACGCACGGCAAACGCCTTGTGCGCAAGCCGTTCACCACGCGCTTTGCCGCTCACGGGCGCTATGTCGTCGTGGGCGACAACCAGTATTCGGCAGCGGCCGGCTTCAAGATCCTCGACCGCGGCGGCAACGCCTTCGACGCGGCTGTCGGCATGGCCGCGGTGATGAGCATGACCTATCCGAAGATGAACGACTTCTTCGGCGGAGACGCGATGATCATCGTCTACTCGGCCAAGGACAAGAAGGTCATCACCTACAACGGCTCCGGCTGGGCGCCGAAAAAGGCGAACATCGAGACCTATATCGACAAGGGCGGCATCCCCGATCACGGCATTTTGTCGGTGGAGATCCCCGGCAGCTTCTCCGGCTGGATGACGCTGCTTCAGGATTACGGCACCAAGCCGCTGTCCGAGATCCTCGAGCCGGCAGTCGATCTGGCTGAGCGCGGCTACTTCCTGACGCAGAACATGGCGCCCAGCAAGAATGACTGGAAGAACTTCAACGACGAGGCCAAATCCGTCTACGGCCGCGACGACCGTCCGCTGAAATACGGCGAGCGTGTCAAAAATCCTCATCTGGCGCAGCTGTTCCGCGAAGTGGGCGCGCTGGGCTACAAAGAGGCTGAGGATTATTTCTACCGCGGCCCTGTGGCGAAGGAGATCGCCGCGCTGTCGAAGGAGCTCGGCGGCCTGATCGAGTATGAAGACCTCGCCGACTTCCGTGCCGAAAAGGTCGATCCGCACAGCACGAACTTCCGCGGCATCGACGTGTTCGTCTGCCCGCCCAACAGCCAGGGCTGGGTGCTGCTTGAGGCGCTCAACATCCTCGAGGGCTATGACCTCAAGGCGATGGGCCACAACAGCGCCGCCTATATCGACCTGATCACTCAGACGATGAACGCCGCTCTTCAGGACCGCAATCACTTTGTGGCCGATCCCCGCTTCCATAAGAACCCGATGGCGCTCATCAGCAAGGAATACGCCGCCAACCGCCGCAAGGATCTGCATCCCGGAACGGCGATGGACGGCGACATCCCTGTCGGCGCGCCCGATCCCGCTACTTACGGCGACGTGACCTACGGCAAGCAGGGCGATACCACCTTCATGGCCGTGGCCGACGATCAGGGCAACATCGTTGCCTGCACCACCAGCCTGTGCACCGGCATGGGCTCGCATATCATGGTGCCCGGGCGCGGCTTCATGCTCAACAGCCGCATGAGCTACTTCTTCCTCGATCACGACCTCGCCAACTTCCTCGAGCCGCGCAAACGCACGATCCAGACGATCACGCCCTCGATCGCGCTGAAGGACGGCAAGCCCTTCCTCGCCTTCGGCACCCCCGGCGCCGACGTGCAGGAACAGGCCAAGATCCAGGTGTTCCTCAACTACGCGCTGTTCGGCATGGACCCGCAGCAGGCCGTTGAAGCGCCCCGCTTCCAGAGCCGCCACCCGATGAGCGTGATGTACCACGTGCAGTACCCGCGCACCATCCAGGTGGAGGGGCGCATCGACGAGGCCGTGCGCAAGGAGCTGGCCGACAAGTACAACTACATCGTCCAGACCGCGGGCCAGTGGGAATACATCGGCCTGATGGGCGCGATCGGCTTCGAGAATCCCGACGGCTTCCTCACCGCCGGCGCCGATCCCAGAGCCGACGCTACGGCATATGGGTGGTAAGCCTGCGGCTGTTTGATCCGCTTCTCGTCAAATACATCAAGTGAATAAAAAAATCGTCAGGTCCGCGAGAATTGTTTGCGGGCCTGACGATTTTTTGTGTGTATGTGAATGAAAAAA
>JAGAYQ010000338.1 GCA_017940445.1 Pyramidobacter sp.
GACGCTCGTCGACGCAGTGCTGCCAGCTGACGGGCATGGACTTGGCCACGATCTCGGCCGTGGGGATGGCGTCGAACGGCGCCTGGGGCGCGTCCTTGCGCACGGAGTGCATCCACGCCTTGACGATGTGCTTCTGACCTTCGGGCGAAAGGAACCAGTCGGTCAGCTCCTCGCAGATCTTCGCGTTGCCGTGGGCGCTCCACTCGTCCTTGACGGTCATGATCGGCGAGGGCACGCAGATCGTGCCGTCGTCGGGATAGATCACGGTGATGGCGCTGCCCTCTTCCTCGCGCTTTTTCAGAACGGACTCTTCAAGGATCATGATCACCTTGCACTCGCCCGTCTCCAGCTTGGTGAGGGCGACAGAGCCGCTCTCGACCATGACGCGGTTGGCAGCCAGCTTGTCGTAATACTCATATCCGTACTTGTCCTTCAGCGCCGAGATCGTGTCGAGCGCCGTTCCCGAGGTGAGCGGGTTGGACATGGAGATGAGGCCGGCCAGGCTCGCATCGTAGGCAAAATCCTTGAACGTGTGCGGCACTTCTTCGGCCTTGTATTTTTCGGGGTTGTAGGCGAGGATCATATTGGAGACGCGCACGGGGTACCAGTAGCCTTCGGGATCGTATTCAAAGGCTATGTTCGCGCTCTCCTTCGAGACGTAGGGATGGAGCAGGCCTGCCGCCTTCAGCTCAAGCGCGTAGGAAGGATCGGCCACCATCAGCATGTCGCAGCCCAGCTTTTTCGATTCGCGCTCGGCGGCGATCTTCGACTGGAGCGTGCCCGTGCCGCCGTAGAAGAACTCGATATCGTACTGCGGGAATTTTTCCTGGAGCACTCCCGTCATCGCTTCGATGATGTCTTCATACATCGAAGTGTAGATCGTCACCTGGGGCTTGTCAGCCGCCAGCGCCGCACACGAAAGAGAAAGAACTGTCACCAGAACCGCCGCAATTTTTTTCATCGCAGAAATTGCCTCCTGACATGAAAGTTCGCACGCCTCGTGCGATAAGTTAAGTTTATCATACCGATGCGAAAAAATCATTCTTTTTCCTTATAAATGATTAAATACGCCTCTGACCGCACTTTGCGGGCAGGCCTAAGGGGCTCGTCCCAATCATCCTGTTTGACGCCGGTCTGTTTTTCGTGATACACTCAAATCGTCCGCCGGGCCTGTTTCCCGCGCGGCGGACGAGATCCTGACGAAAGGGAGGAGAATGGATATGCACAAACGTTTTCCGCGTCTGTGCGCGATCCTGCTGCTGGCGCTCGTGCTTGCCGCTGCGCTTGAGTTTGCCGCTGCGGCAGATCACGACTGTTCCGGCGACGACTGCCCCGTGTGCGCGCTCCTGAGCCGCTGCGAGCAGGTGCTCAGGCAGTGCTGTCCAGCCGCTTCCGTTTCAGTCAAAAACGTCCGGCCCGATGCGCTCCCCGCGCCGCTCACAGTGCTCCTGACAGCAGCGCTCACGCCCGTCGTCCGGCGGACGAGGATGAACAACTAAACGCGGCCTCCATCGCGCTTTTTTCATGAGCGAACGCGATTTGCTCCCGGAATTATGACATGGAGGTCACTTAACGATGAAAATAAAGCTAAAAACCGTCCTGGCCGTGTGTGCGGCCATCGTCCTCGCCGTCCCCGCTGCTGCAAAGCCGCGCGTCGTGACGACGCTGTTTCCTATTTATGACTGGACCCGGAATATCATCGGCGAGCGGAAGGACGCCGTCGAACTGCTGCCGCCGCTCAACACCGGCGTCGACCTGCACAGCTATCAGCCCAGCGTCGACGACATCCTGCGCATCTCCACGAGCGACCTGTTCATCTACACCGGCGGGCTGTCGGACGCCTGGGCGGAGCGCGTCCTGCGCGATGCCGTGAACAAAAAACTCGCCGCCGTCAGCCTGATCAAAGCCCTCGGCGAGCGCGCCCGTGAGGAGGAGACCGTCGAAGGCATGGAAGCAGGACATCATCACCACGGCCATGATGAGCACGAGAAAGATCATGACCGCCACGAGCATGAAAAAGATCATGACCATCACGAGCACGAAAAAGATCACGGACATCACGAGCACGAAAATGACCACGGCCATCACGAGCACGAGAAAGATCATGACCATCATGAGCACGACGAAGGTCCCGAGTACGACGAGCACGTCTGGCTCTCGCTCGTCAACGCGCGTCTGCTCTGCGGCCGCATCGCCCAGGCGCTGAGCGAAGTCGATCCGCAGGGAGCCGACGCCTATCGCGCCAACGCCGCCGCCTACAGCGCCAAGCTCGACGCGCTCGACGCCAAATACCGCGCGGGCGTTGCCAGCGCGAAGCACACGACGCTGCTATTCGCCGACCGCTTCCCGTTCCGCTACCTCGTCGACGACTACGGGCTGAGCTACTTTGCCGCCTTCCAGGGCTGCTCCGCCGAATCGGAAGCCAGCTTCAAGACCATCCTTTTCCTGGCAGACAAGCTCGACGCTCTGGGACTGCCCTGCGTGCTCACCATCGAAGGCTCGTCAAAAAAGATCGCCGAGACGGTCGTGCGCACCGCCAAGCGCGGCCCCGTCCCTATCCTCACGCTCGATTCGATGCAGTCGGTACGGGCTGACGGTATCGCCAGCGCCCCCGATTACCTGACCGTGATGGAGCGCAACCTGGCGATCCTCCAGGAGGCGCTGAAATGACGCGCTCGCTCTGCGTCCTCCCTGCGGCACTGATGCTCGCCCTGGCGTGCGCCTTCTCCGCCCCGGCCGCCGACAAAGGCCCCCTCGATCTGCGCTCAATGAGCCGCACCATGGCTTTTGCCGCTGTCTACGACATGCAGGTCAATCCCGGCACCTACGTCGGACGTTTGGTGCGCATGAACGGCTCGTTTGCCACGTTTGAAGTCAGGCCCGGCGAGAAAAAAGGCACCGCCTGCATCATCAAGGACGCTGCCGCCTGCTGCGCCGCCGGACTGGAGTTCAGCCTCGCTGAAAAGCCGAAGAAGCTCCCGCGGGAAGACAGCGCCATCGCCGTCGAAGGCGTCTTCACCGTAGAGAAGGAAGCCGGCCTGGAGTTCGCCGTCCTCAAAAACGCGCGCTTCCTGCCGCGATGACAAACGAACGGCCCCGTACCGCGCGGGGCCGTTCGTGCTATACTGAAGACATGCATCATCAAACCGACAAAGGAGCTGTTTTTCATGACCACCACCGCCGAAATCGCCCGGACGGATCCCGACTTCGCCCGGATCGAAGCGCGCTTTGCCGCCGAAGTGCGTGCTCACGGCAGCATGGACGACCGCGAACGCGCCCTCTGCGTCCTCTCTGCTCTGATCGCCCTCGGCGAAACGGACGAATTCGCTTTGCAGTTGGACGAAGCCCTGAACGGCGCTCTTTCACCCGTTGAGGCGCGAGAGCTCGTCTATCAGTCGGCTGCTTATCTGGGCTTTGCGCGCGCCCGCGTCTTTCTCGCCGCCGCGAACGGCGTCTTCGCCGCACGCGGCATCTCCCTGCCCCGGGAGCAGGAAGCCCCGGACGCTGCAGACCGGCTTGAAGCCGGCGCGCGCGTGCAGGCCGCGCTGTTCGGCGAAGAGACCGCCGATTTCTGGCAGTACGGCCCGGAAGAGACGCGCCACCTCGGCAGAATGATGGTCGAAAACTGCTTCGGCGACTTCTATTCGCGCGGCATCCTCAGCCTGAAAGACCGCGAACTGGCCGCCTTCTGCACCCTTGCCGCTCTCGGCGGCGGCGCTCAGCTCAAAGTCCGCGTCGTCGCCGGCTATGCCGCCGGAAACGACCGCGCCGCGCTGATCTCCGCGCTCACGCAGCTTGTGCCCTTCATCGGCTGGACACGCGTTTTGAACGCCCTCGCCATCCTCACCGAGACCGACAAAGAGCTGAACGACGACGGCTACGACGAAGATACGTTTTAGAGTGAACAAGTTGCCTAGCGCGAAAAGAAACTCGCAGTAAGCAAACCACAATAGAGTTACATATAGGGCAAAAAAAACGGCATCCAGGACTACAACATCCTGCAATGCCGTTTTGTTTGATGAATCAGCTTTTCCTTGACTCAGACTCGTATGTACTTCTTGATGCCGATATAATCCTTGTCCATAATGCCGACTTCGCCGATATAAACACTGCCCTTGTGATCCACAGCAATGCTGTGTCCGCAATGGTATTTATGGTCGGGGTGGGCCCCGAAGTCATTTTCAAAGCGGGCCAAAAGCTTGCCCTCCGGCGTGAGGATGCTCAGGCGTGACGGTGCTGCATCGAATACGTCACAGCGCTTGCATTCGCACAGATACAACAGACCATCGTCACCCTTGCGAAGAGATGAAGGACGGATCAGCCCCGTCCACTCGTCGATAAACGTGCCGTCCAGGTCAAAACGCTGGATACGGTTGTTCTCACGATCGCATACGTGGATGACTCCTTCCTCGCTGATATAAATACCATGCGGCAGGAAAAACTGGCCCGGCTTGATTCCGGGTTCGCCCCAGCTGCAAATATATTCCCCGGACGCAGAATAACGATGGACCTTGGCATTGCCATACCCGTCTGTGATGTAGAAATCTCCGTTTGGAGCCTCGGCGATTGCTGTACAGCCGCAGAAAGGTCCTGCTGCCTGACGGATTGTCCTGTAGTCAGGGTACCCAGCTATCCAGTCTACGTCTGTGCCCGAGTGCTGCTTAGGCGTTCCGAGAGTTTGCAGAATATTACCGTTCATATCCATCTTATAAACTGCCGACCAGTAATCATCGACACACCAAAAAGCGCCCTTGCTGTCAAAAAGCATGCCGTGTGCACGGCCAATCTGACTTGCATTGCCAATCGTACGGATGAAGTTTCCATTTTCTCCGGCAACAATGATTGGTATATCACTGCGCGTGAAAAGATACACTTGATTATCATTATCAACCGCGATTTCCGACACTTTGGAGAGTCTAAAGCCACCAGTTACGACAGGCGCTAATTCTTTTCCCCAGTTTTCATCGTACTGGAAGCAAAAATCGCCGCTTTTAAACTGATCCATTGTTCGCAACCTCTCTCAGCAGGAACTTATCTCAGATCCTGATATTTCTTTACGAAATCCTTGAAAGCATTTAGCAGAAGTATCTCATCAGGCCCGACGCTGAAGAACTTTGCCCCCATTGCCATTTTGGATTTCACAAACTCCGGTGAAGCGGCAAGCATCAGAGGAATTTTACCGTGCTGCAGAGCTTTCTTAATAAGAAGATCCTCCATAGCAAGAACTTCAGGGTCAGTCAGCTGTCCTGGTTTTCCCATCGACTGAGAGATGTCCCCCTTCCCCGAAGAGACCATATCGACCCCCGGAAGAGAAATAATCTGGTCAAGATGAGGAATCGCCTTTTTGTCTTCAATCTGGATATTCAGCGTCACAATATCGTTAGCAATTTGGGCATACTCCTGGAACGTTGAGCATCCTGCCAGACGAACAAACCGGCCGATCGGGAACTGCCCGCGCTTTCCGAGCGGATACATCTTTGTCGCAGCGACAGCTTCCCTTGCTCTTTCAACCGTATCAACATCAGGAACAACAATCCCTGTCACGCCCTGATCGATCAGTTTTGTGATGTCTTCGATATTGGAAACCCTGACCTGACAAGGCATATCCAGCAGTGTAGCCGTTCTGACCAGCTCTTTGAGCTCTTTATAATCGAAGAGAATATGTTCATAATCGACGCGAATGAAGTCAAATCCCGCCAGTTTTGCCATTTCTACAACAGCAGGATCGGAGAAGTTCATATACAGCCCCAGAACCGGACCTTCCTTTTTAGCAAGCTCCTTAAAAGTTTTCATGATAATACCTCCTCATATTATAAATTGCACCGCAGCTCCCAGGTGAGTAAACAGGCTCCCGTCTTCCTGAGCTGGAGTCTCGAGAGCCCCTACTCGCATGATGCCTACTTTTTGAAGACAAACAGCAGTACGACTGGCACGAGGAAAATCGCCGCACCAATTCCGATTGCCTGCCACAGATTACCGGCCAAAAGCATCATCGGCCAAATTCCGATAAGCAGCGAGAACGGCGCGTATACTGCTGTCGCCACACCGTCTGCGGCACCAACATCGCACTTCGAATCCGGATCGATTGTCCGCACGAGCGCAAGACCATTTGCCGCAACACCTGTACCACGGCCGAACAGCATGACCATGTTCTCAAACCATTCTTTATCAAAGAACTTGCGGCAGAGGAAATAAAGGAGGAGCAATGTCGCTCCGATTACGACCACGCAATAGATCATCAGAGGCACGAAATAGGTCTGGAGCAGGCTTAGCTTTATCGTCGCGATCGCCGTCAAGATGATCATCTCAAGGACACAGCCGTTAATCGAGCTAATCGTCTTGACATCAATGAACTTTTCCAGCTTCAGCATGCGCAGAACTGTCCAGAGAATTGCCGCGCCCAGAGAACCCCACAGCATGGAAGGCACGTTCTTAAGAACAGGGAAAATCGGGCGGAGGTTATTGCGAAGCAGTCCCTGGCCGATCCACAGAGCAAAAAGCAGAGACGCAAAATTCAGGGCAAGCGCGTTGATTCCGTTGCCGCTCACCGTCGTCATGCCAATAGGCTTCTTCTCGTCGGCAGGAAGCGTTCCGTGATAGAACCATGAAGGCTGCTTCTGCGGTTCCTGCACATAGGTCGCCCAGCCGCGGCGAACGCCGAAGTTGACAACTGTCATGCCGACAACCATCGCAGCGATAACTCCCACAGTCGAGAGAAGCATTCCGATATCAAGATTGCCCTCAATTCCTAATCCCTTGAAAACGTTGCCAACGGTGCCGGCTGCGCCATGACCGCCATAGAAGCTGTAAACGCCCATCAGTCCCCAGCCCTGAGGCATGCCGGGCCACAGTTTGGTCAGGAAATCTCCCATGTATATGCCAAGCGCAGCCTGCATCCCGAGGAAGGCAAAGTAAATCAGCGTATACGTACGGAACTGTCTGATCCTGGCTGCATTGATCGTCACGCCGAAAAGAAGCGCCGTCATGACAAGATCAATAAGCGTCCCCGAAAACGAAGAGAACGATTTAGGAAGCTCAACAATTCCGAGCACTTGCGGACCGCATACTAAAGCGATCACTCCGCCAATCACGCTCGCAGGCAGAAAGAGTTTTTGCAAGGGCGGAAGGAATTCGCGCACAACGAAACCAACCAATAGGAAAATGGCAAAAATCATCAGATCAAATTGGAACGAAGCAAGTGTCATCGGAACTCAGTCCTCCTTAAAAGGTTTTTAACTAAAGAACGCCTGTACAAACAGCGAATCTTCCGGAACTATTGCGTTACTCGCACGATTCGGCTATCGTCTCAAACACGAGCTTGACGACAACGGAACCACCGTCGAAATGGCCGAGGCTTTTTTCTCCGTAATACGCAGCGCGGCCGTGCGCAGCAACCATCTGCTTTGTCGCTTCAGAACCGGCACGGGCAGCTTCGGCGGCAGCTTTGAAACCTTCCTCCGCCGTCGCTCCGGCATGAGCTTTCAGCGCTTCACAGGCCGGCAGATAAGCGTCGATCATCGTTTTCTCACCGGTTTTTGTCCCCGTGCGCTGGACGATTTTGTCGAGGCTCTTACCAAAGGCATCGGCCAGGTCGTCAAAAGTCGCTTCGGCCTTTCCTTTCAGCGCTGAGGCCAGTCCCATCATCCCCAAGCTGATGATCGTTCCCAGAGACGACGGGGCGGCGCCGTTGAACGCCTTTGATCCTGCGAGCAGAAGTTTGCCCAGATCCTGTTCCTGTGACTGCGAGAACGCCTGATCAACCGCCTCAAAGCCATGCACCATGGACACGCCCAAGTCGCCGTCGCCGAGGGCCTGATCGAGCTCCGTCAGATAATCTTTGTTGGCAGCGATCTTCTCCGAAATTTTATGCCAGACCGTTTTGAGCTTTTGGGAATCCATTTCCAGAGCCTCTTACTTGTTCAGATTCGTGTAGAAGGGCGTCGCTGCGGGGGCACTCAGGTATTTGTGCATCTGCTCGTCAAGCTTGAACACTGTCACTGAAAGTCCGGCCATTTCCATCGACGTTGCAAATTCACCAACATGAGGCATATAAATGCTGACGCCTTTTTCCTCGAGGATCGCGGCGACTTTTCTGTAAACAATGAAGAGCTCTTCAAGCGGGGTCGCGCCAAGTCCGTTGACCATCACCGACACTTCGTCGCCCTTTGCCAGCGGCATGTCGTCACAGATGCGAGACATCAGGGCTTCCGCAACTTCGTCGGCTGTCATCATCTTGCGCACTTCAATGCCGGGCTCGCCGTGGATCCCCATGCCGACTTCGATCTCATCATCGTTGATATGGAACGAGGGTTTGCCGACCTCGGGCAGGATGCAGGGCGAAACGGCAACGCCCATGCTTCTGATGTTCGCAAGAGCCTTTTCTGCAACAGCGGCAACTTCGTCAAGCGATTTCATCTCATCAGCAGCCGCGCCGGCAACTTTGAAAGCATAGACCATGCCGGCCACGCCGCGGCGCTTTTCAGCCGTCTCCTTCGGACTCGAGGCCACGTCGTCCGCCACGAGCACGATACGCGTCTTCACGTCGTCAAACTCGACCGTATCGCAGGCCATCTCAAAGTTCATCTTGTCTCCGCCGTAGTTGCCGAACAGGCACAGAACGCCGCTGCCGCTGTCGCAGGCTTTGATCATGTCGGCCATATTCTGGGCCGAAGGTGACGCGAAAACGTTGCCCGCGACGCAGCCGTCGAGCATTCCCTTGCCGACATAGCCGAGGAATACGGGAAGGTGGCCGCTACCGCCGGCCGTAACGATGCCGACCTTGCCCTTGGGGGCAGGAGGATTGCGAAGGATGATCCGCTTGTTGCCGTCAAGGCAGGTCAGCTGGTTTTTATAAGCGGAAAGAAGTCCTTCCAGCATTTC
This sequence comes from Pyramidobacter sp., assembly GCA_017940445.1. Lineage (GTDB taxonomy): Bacteria > Synergistota > Synergistia > Synergistales > Dethiosulfovibrionaceae > Pyramidobacter. Next base: position 8,881 of record JAGAYQ010000338.1, read on the forward strand.
ATCGACAAAGTTTTCAGGCTTATTGATGATCTTTTTCATGAAAAACAGCTCCTTCATAGAAATAGTTTTTAGTCCTTCAGCGGCGTGCTCTGAGGTAATGAATCAGCTTGCCGCACGGTTCCCACATCACGACCAGAACGATCAGAGTGACCAGCACGGCGCAGATCGGGTCAAACAGGAAGATCCTGAAATCGCCGCCAGATTTCAGCAGTCCGACGCGCAGATTGTTTTCCACCATTGGGCCGAGGATCAGCCCCAGGATCAAAGGCGCCTGCGGGATCGAAAGCCGGCGCATCATATAGCCTACACCGGCCATGAAGAGCATGACGAAAATATCAAAAAAGCTCCTGCGGATCGCGTACGAGCCTGTCAGAGCGAAAATGCCGACAAGGACGAACACGATCTTCGGCGGCATCTTCAAAATCTGCAGGAACGCCTTGATGCCGATGATCCCCGCAGGGATCAGGATCAGCTGAGACAGAAACGCAATGCTGAAAACGCCGCGGATCATCTGGCTCGATTCGGTAAAGATACGCGGACCGGGCGTAATGCCGAACACCAGCATCGCGCCAAGGACAACAGCCGTGATCGAGTCGCCGGGGATGCCGAAGACCAGCGCCGGAATCCACGCGCCGCAGATCGCGGCGTTGTTGGCACTCGTTGGCGCGACCACGCCTTCCTCCGCGCCGTGTCCGAATTTCTCCGGCTCCTTGGAGGTCTTTTTCGCCGTCCCGTACGTGACCCAGGCAGCGATGTCCGCACCTGCTCCCGGCAGCGCCCCGATAAACGCGCCAATTAACGCCGAACGCAGGACCAAGAGCTTAAGACGCCAAATAATCCCGAACGTCGTCGAGAGAGGCGGCATCGGCGCCGTGTCAAAAACAGACACTGACTGAAGGTTTTGTGGCTGCGAAACCTTGTTGATGACCTCCGACATACCCAGAAGACCGATGATGACCGGCGTAAGCACGATGCCGTCGGCCAAGTTCAGACTGCCGAACGTGAAACGGTAATATCCCGTGCTCAGGTCCATGCCGACCGTCGAGAGCAACAGCCCCAGACACAACGAGATCGCGCCTTTGATCGGGCTGCTTTGACTGAGGAAGATGCTCATAATCAGGCCGAAAATGCTGAGCCAGAAGTACTGGAAGTGGGTAAATTTCAGCGCAAACGTCGCCAGATACGGTGCTATAAAGATCAGGCAAAGGACGCCGATCACCCCGCCCAGTGACGAGCAGAACAGATCGAGCGCCAGCGCCAGGCCGCTCTTTCCCTGCTGCGCCATTTCATAGCCATCGAGGACCGCCGCGGCTGACGCGCCCGTTCCTGGGACACGAAGATACGTCGCTGGAATATCACCGGAAAAGATCGCCGTACAGCTCACACCTATGACCATCGCCAGTCCGGCAACAGGCGGCATGGAGTAGGCAACGGGGATCAGCAGCGAAACGGCGATCGTTGCCGAAAGACCGGGCGTCGCTCCGACGACCAGCCCAAACAGAAGCGACAGGAACCACGGGATCAGAATGGAAAGTTGCAGAAGCACTGTTAGGTCCATATCAGTACCTCCAGTTTAGGTATTTCGACGAAAGCTCGCCAGCCGGCAGCGAGACTCTAAATGCGAAGTTGAAGAGAAGCAGGACAATGACGACAGCAATCACCGCAGTGAATAAAGCTGTCAGGGGTTTGACATGCAGCCTGAGCATCAGCAGGAAGGCAAAAAGAAATGTAGAGATCGCGTAGCCAAAGTACGTCAGCATCGGCACGTACAGAAGAATCATCC
>JAGAYQ010000339.1 GCA_017940445.1 Pyramidobacter sp.
ATCGGGCTGCTGCTTCTGCGGCCGCACACGGATCGTCCAGCGCAGCAGGTCGCGCACCGCAAAGCCGGTCCGAGCCCGCAGGCCGCGCGCCATCCAGTCGAGATGCGAGCCGCCGCGCGGCAGCCACGAGACGTGCGGATGTTCGGGAATGGCCGTGATCGTCCAGCCCTCTCCCTGCGGCGCCAGGACGGCCAGTTCTTCACCCAGACGCCGCGCCAGCTGCCCCGCCCCGCCGTATTTGGCCGCCAGGAGCAGCTCGCGCGCCGCGTCGCGATGGATACAGCGCGCCCGCAGCTCGTATCTGACACCGTGCCGTCCGCATGGCGACGGGCCGCCGCAGGCAGCACACCGCGGCAGCGGCGAAGGAGGCGCCAGCACATCGCTCAGGCACGATTCGCAGACAAAACGCCCCGGCTCGCCGCAGAGCGGACAGGCACGGGGAAAGAGGATGTGCGAGAGGATCTCGCCCAGGCTTCGCAGCCTCACCGCAGCGAAGTCTCCGGCATGCCGCGCACGGGGATGCCCGCCGCACGCGCGTCTTCGATCGTCGTTTCGATCTGCGAAGGCTCCGCCAGCTCCGGCAGCTCCTCATCGGCGAAGGGAGGTTCGCCTTCGGCGGAGTTCACGGCGATCTTCACGCTCACAGGCCCTTCGCTGTAAATGTCCGAAGAGGCAAACAGCGTGATGCGCAGAGGCGCCCGCGCCGCGGCGATGCGCTCGACAGCGTCGTAAAAGTCGTTGGCGGGGATGCCGCCGACTGTACCCGTGAGCGAGTCGGTGATGATGCCGCTCTGCGTGGACATCAGGTTGAGGCGGCGCAGCATGAAGCTGAGGATCACCTCGGCCTGATCGAGATCGGGCACAAAGCGCACCACGCGCGTGATCAGCGGCTCATCGGCAGAGAACACCAGCGAGCTTTCGAACACGCGGTAGAGCACGCGCACCTTCTCACCCGCTGCGATATTGTGCGAGGCAATGGCGCGCACCACCTTGCGGCTGTCATAGGCCAGGATGCGCGACACAGCGCTGTCTCTCGACTCTGCCTCGTCCTCCACGACCACCGACGCGGGAACCGACGACGTGCGGCGCGCCACCTCATAGCGCACACGCTCGTCAAGCCGGTCCAGACTGCGGCGCACTTCCGCCTCGTCCGTCGTCCCCTCGGGGATGACCTCCTGCGCCAGACGCTCGTCGGAAAACGCGACGATGCGGCCTTCCTGAAGGCGGCCAAGGTTATCGCGGATGCGCTTCACGTCCTCCTCAAGCGAGGCACGCTCGGCCGCCAGCCGCTCCGTCGCCTGCCGAAGCTCGTCCGATCGCAGCTGCATCTCGCTCAGCTCCCGCTGCTTGCTGTCCAGCTCGTTCTGCTTGCCGTTCAGCTCCTTCTGCTTGCGGTCCAGCTGCTGCTGCGCCTCGACGATCAGCAGCGACGAAACCTGCTGCTCGTTGCGGCTCTCCTGCAGCTGCTTGGTCAGATCGACGATCTGCCGCTGGATGAACTGCATCGAAAATAAGCTGGTGCGCACCGACTCGGAAACGATCGCGAGGATGACGATGACGAACAGCGAAATCATCGTCCCCGTCGCCGCCGTGAGGATCGATGACGTATATTTGGGGCGCAGGCCCCACAGCGTGACGCGCCGCTTCGCAAACTTCATGCCGATGCGGTCGCCGATGATCGACAGGATGCCGCCGGCTAAGAGCGTCAGCACGATCAGCTTCCAGTTGACTTCAGTCAGCAGTTCCCAAAAGCTCTGCTCCATGGTTCTCCCTCCTTGTTCCACGCCTCGTTCAGCGCGCGCGCGTATTCTTCATGTTCGCTCAGCACGGCAGCGATCTGCTCAGGCGTCCATAAGGGCCCCTCGTTCATGCCGGGACAGTGGCGGGCGGCTTCCGCCCAGGCATGGGGCGACTCCAGCAGCTCGGGCCAGAACGGCCAGGTGCGGCACATCAGCGGTCGCACGGCGTAGATGCCGCACCGGCCGTCGCTGCCGTGCATCACGCACTCGCCGCCGCTGCGCTCGCGCAGGCTGGGAAATCTCCAGCGGCTCGTCTCGAACCGTTTTCGCAGCTCATCCACGCTCAGGCCGAGCGCTGCGGCAATGCGCTGTTCTTCATCGGGGAGCATGAACACGCCGCCCGATTCACCCCGGCAGCAGCGTCCGCAGCCGAGGCAGGCAAAACGCAGGCCCTCGCCGGCCCACCAGGGCTGCCCCTGAGAGGTCCCGCGAGGGCCTACATGTTCATGTTCGCCGAGGCTGTTCTCTGCCGCGGTCATTTTATCAGCGCGTCCGGCGCGCGGAGAAGAGGAAGCTGCCCTGCACGCCTTCGCCAAGCCGACCGATGTTGGCCAGCGCCATGCCGGTGCCCAGCGCCACGCACTCTGCGGGACGGTCGGCGACCACGCACTTGATGCCGGTGCTGCGGGTGATCAGCTCAGGCAGGCCGCGCAGCAGCGCGCCGCCGCCGGTGAGCACGATGCCCTGATCGATGATGTCGGCCGAAAGCTCGGGCGGCGTCATCTCCAGCACGTTTTTGACGCCTTCCACGATCGACTGGATGCGCTCGATGATCGCGGAACAGACGCTGCGGCTGTTGATCTCCACCTGACGCGGCAGCCCCTGGACCAGATCGCGGCCCTTGAGCGTCATCGTGTTCTCCTCGCCGTCGGGCAGGCACGAGCCGATCATGATCTTGAGGTTCTCCGCCATCTGCTCGCCGATGGCCAGGTTGTACTGCTTGCGCAGATAGCGCATGATGCACTCGTCCAGCTTGTCGCCGCCGATGCGGAGCGACTTGGAGATGACGCAGCCGCCCAGCGAGATGACGGCGATGTCGGTGGTGCCGCCGCCGATATCGACGACCATCTTGCCCCTGGACTCCTCAACGTGCAGGTCGGCGCCGATGGCTGCGGCCATGGGCTCCTCGATCAGATAGGCGTCGCGCGCGCCCACTTCTACGGCGGCTTCGAGCACGGCGCGGCGCTCCACGTCGGTCGCGCCCGAAGGCACGCAGATCATCACGCGGTTGCGGAAATAGCGGTGGATGCCGCGGTTGACTTTTTTCATGAAGTAGCGCAGCATCGCCTCGGTCATCGAGTAGTCGGCGATCACGCCGTCGCGCAGCGGGCGCACGGAGACGACGTTGCCGGGCGTACGGCCGACCATGTTCTTGGCCTCGTAGCCGACGGCCATGATGCGGCCGCTGTCCTGATTGACAGCCACGCACGACGGCTCGCGCAGCACGATGCCCTTGCCTTTCATGTAGATCAGCACCGTCGCGGTACCGAGATCGATGCCTATGTCATTGCCAAAAGAAAACACTCAAGGCTCCTCCCTTCGGAGTCATCAGCTGTATTCTCGAACGCGAAAATTTCGCGACAGGTCTTCCTGAGAACTTTCTTATTTTACTCTTTTTCTTTCGGATAGCCAACCCTCCAGAAAAATAATCCATTCGGAGGAACGGTCACAGCCGATTC
>JAGAYQ010000035.1 GCA_017940445.1 Pyramidobacter sp.
AACGCTATAGATTGCGCGTGAATGCGTAACGATTTTCAGGAGGTCATCAGAACCATGGCAGATATCGTCGATACCAGTAAATTTTATCCGGGCATGAAGCTGAAGTGGCAGGGCGGACTTTGGGAAGTCGTCGAGTGCCAGCATCACATGAAGGGCCGCGGCGGCGCGGTGCTGAAGTGCAAGATGCGCAACCTCGACACCGGCAGCATTTCTGAGAACAGCTTCGTCTCCGGCAACGACAAGTTCGAGCGCGTCGTCTTTGACGAGAAGCCCGCGCAGTACAGCTATAAAGACGGTGACAACTACGTTTTCATGGATATGGAGAGCTACGACGAGGTGCGCCTGAGCAAGGAAGTCCTCGGCCCCGCGCTCAACTATCTTACCGACAACCTTGAAGTCAGCCTTGACATGTACGAAGGCCGCGTGATGGGCATCACCCTGCCCAACAGCGTCGTGCTCAAGATCATCGACACGCAGCCGAACTTCAAGGGCGACACGGCTTCCGGCGGCGGCAAGCCTGCGACGCTTGAGACGGGCATCGTCGTGAACGTGCCCTTCTTCGTCGCCAACGGCGAGAGCATCGTCGTCGATACGCGCTCCGGCGAATACATCGAGCGCGTCAAGAAGTAGACGCAACCGTTTTTCACGACCGTTTCCGCGCACTTCGCGAACGGCCGGTGCAAGGAGGAAAACGCAATGGGTGCTCGTGACAGGATCGCTTATATCCGCGGCCTGCTGGACGCCGGCAGCGCTGCCGGCGGTCCGGCTCAGACTCTTTTTAGCGCGATCGTGGAAGCGCTTGAGGCTCTGGCGGACGAAAATGAGGAACTGCGCGGCAAGCTTTCTGAACAGCAGAAAGCCATCGACGATCTGATCTTTGTCTGCGAAGAGCTGGACGCCGATCTGGCCGATGTGGAATCGTGCCTTGAGATCGACGGCGTTGAAGAACCTGACGGTGAAGACCTGAAGGAAGACGATCTTGACAGCGAATACTGCGAGACTGTCTGTCCTTCCTGCGGACTTCACTTCTTCTGCCATTCATCGCTTCTGACGGAGGACGGCGAAGCCGAGTGTCCCGATTGCGCATGCCGGTTCAGGCCGGAAGTGACACCGGAGGACGCCGGCGATGAATCTGATGGATGAAAACGGCCAGAACTCTGAGCCTGAATACAGCTCGGAGTTTGACCTTGATAAAGCTGTCGAAGAAGCCCGCAGCGAGGAAGAAAACGCCGGCGACAGCAAACTGCACATCTCCGAAGACGTTATCCAGGAGATCGCCAGGCGCGCACTGACTCAAGTCACGTCAGTCGTGCCTGCCAGCTCCGGCTCGTCCGTGCTCGGACTGGGACGCAAGAACCCGGAAGGCGTCAAGATCTCGATCGTCGAAGAGGACAAGCAGTCGCAGATCTCTGTCGATGCGTATGTCCTGGTACGCTATGGACTGCGCATTCCCGACGTGGCGTGGGATCTTCAGGAGTTTCTCAAGAATGAACTGGAAGGCTCTACCGGCTACGAGGTCAAGGCTGTGAATATTTACGTCCAGGGCGTTTATTTCGGTGAACAGGCCGCAAAAGAGGAAGAAACGCCGGAAGATACCGAGGCAAAGGCAGTACCCGCGCCTGCCGGAGAATGAAAACAATCAGCCGGCTCGTCTTCGGGCCGGCTGATTTGCTATTGACGAAGGAGGAGATGCGGTGTATCAGGATTTTGGAAAAACTCCTTACGGTTTTATCAGGATCGATACGCAGGCGATCGTCTCGCTTGTTTCACGCCATCTCCCTTCCGGCGCGCTGTGCACGGCGGTGCGGATGCGCCCCCACGACCGTCTCTGCCTCGTCGTCATCAGCGATCGCCGCGAGTTCTGGAGCAGAGAGGATGACCTGCGCCGCGCGCGCGCGATCACTGACGACCTTCGCGAAGCAGGGATGGAACTGCCGCGTCTGCGGTGGATACGGCAAAGCCGTTTCCCCGATCAATCGCCGCTGGTAGAACGGCGGGCATATGATCAGCCCAGTTTCTGGATGAACGCGGCCTGCGGCATTTACGCGGCTTTTGCGCTCTCGTGGAAAAAATTCCTGATCTATGCCGGGATCGCGCTGCTGGCGTGGCTGCTTTCTTTCTGGCTGACGGCCGGAGGCGGCTGGAACCGGCTTAAAAGGATCATCCCTTTTATGAAAAACGATAAATGACGAGAAGAGGTGCCTTTATGACGACAACGAATGAAGAGCATAATAAAAAGCGCATTCGCGATCACGAAGCGCGCATACGGCTCTTTCAGATCCTCTGCGCTCTCGAATCGGTAAAAGGAGGGCCTCTTTCTCAGGCAGAGATCGAATCGCGTTTCGAAGAGCTGTTTGTCCTTCCTGAGTCTGTGCCGGGAGAGCCGTCTGCCCCTTCTGTGCCGGACAACGCCGAAGAGGATGAACAGGACAAGCGAGTTTCTTTTGAGGAATTTCGCAGCACATGCGCCAAAGCTGCTGATGTCCAGAGCCTGTATCCGGAAGCAGACGGGCTGATTGAGCGCTATTCAACTGACTGGAAGGCTGCGCGGATGACGCTTGTTGATCGCACGATCATCCGTCTGGCGCTTTACGAGGCGCTGATCGTCCGCAGCGTGCCGGTCTCGGTCGCGCTGAGCGAGGCGGTCCTGATCGCCAAGGAGTTCGGCGGGGCTGATTCAGCCCGCTTTGTCAACGGCGTGCTGGCCCGCATCGCCAGAGCCGTTGAGCAATGATCAGACGTCTTGCGGGGGGCCGGAACGAAGGTCGCGCTTTTTCAGTCGATGAAGTCGCTCTGCGCGTCCGCAACCTGATCGATTACGACGAGACGCTGGCACATCTGACCGTCGAAGGCGAATTGACGGATTTCAAGCGGCACGTCTCAGGACATATTTATTTTACTTTAAAAGGGCAGAACGCGTCACTGGCCTGCGTCATGTTCCGAAGCGACGCTGCCGGTCAGCTTCTTTGGCCGCAAGCGGGCGACCGCGTTTGCGTCGTTGGCAGCGTGAGGCTCTATGAAGCTCGGGGGACGGTACAGCTCTACGCGCGCAAATTATTTCCGCTTGGAGTCGGGGCTGCGGCCCGTGCCAAGGAAGAGCTCCGCGCCAGGCTTGAAAAAGAAGGTTTGTTTTCTCCCGCCCGGAAGCGCCCGGTGCCGGCGTATCCTCGCGTCGTAGCCTGCGTCACGTCTGATACGGGCGCGGCGGTGCGCGACGTGATCAAGCAGTACCGAAGCCGCTATCCTTTAGCATCGCTGATCATCGTCCCCTGTCTGGTGCAGGGCGTCCACGCTGCTGAAAGCGCGGCGGCAGCTCTGCGCCGGGCCTGTGCTCTTGATGGCGTCGAGGCCGTGCTCTTCGTTCGCGGCGGCGGCGCGAAAGAAGATCTCAGCCCCTTTGATGACGAAGAGCTCGTTCGTGAGGTAGCGCGTTCGGCAGTCCCCGTCGTGACGGGGATCGGACATGAAATCGATGAGTCGCTCTGCGACCTGGCCGCAGACCGTCGCGAGCCGACGCCGACGGCAGCTGCAGCATCTGTCTTTCCTGACAGGGCCCGCGAGCTGGACGCCGTATCTCTGTATCAGAAGCGGCTTGGGGCCTGCGCACAGACTTCGCTTGACGATGCCCGTCAGGATATCGACGCTGTGCAGCGGCAGCTGCGTCAAAATGCTGCGGCCGGGATCGGCAGCGCAGCGCAAAAAGTTGATTTTCTTGAAGAAACGATGGCGCGGGTTCTTGCCGACCGTCTTCGCATCAGCGCAGCCAAGCTCGGCGAGCTGGAACGCTCGCTGAACAACCTTTCGCCTCACGAGCTTGCGCGCCGCGGCTACAGTCTTGTCCTGCACGGCGGTCGGCCGCTGGTCACCGCTGCTGAAGTCAGGAAAAATGATGAGATCGTTGTCCAGCTTCTGGACGGCGACGTGCGCGGTACTGTCCGTTCAGTCGCTTCCCGCCGCTGAATGCGGCGCATCATCCTGAAAACGACGCTTAAACTGCAAGGAGAATTTTTTATGGAATATAAAATTGCCGATCGTTCGCTGGCCCCTCTCGGGCATCAGAAAATCGACTGGGCCTGGCGTTCGATGCCTGTGCTGAACGCGCTGAAAAAACGATACGAGCCGCTCCAGCCTCTGAAGGGCGTCAAGCTTTCAGCATGCCTCCATCTTGAGGCTAAAACTGCCTGTCTGCTGCGGGTTTTTAAAGCTCTCGGCGCGGAAGTGCGCGCTGCCGGCAGCAATCCGCTTTCCACTCAGGACGACATCTGCGCCGCTCTGGTCGACAGCGGCGTGGCTGTGTTCAGCCATCACGGCATGAACGCTGATGAATATCATGAAAATCTGCGGCATACGCTTGCCTTCGGGCCGACCGTCATTGCTGACGACGGCGCCGATCTGGTGGCGACCCTGGTGACAGACATGAAGGAACTGATCCCGGCTGTCAGAGGCGCTTCGGAAGAGACGACCTCCGGCGTCAAGCGCCTGAAGGCGATGGAGGAACAGGGGATCCTGCCTTTCCCGATCATTTCCGTCAACGACGCCAACAGCAAATATCTGTTCGACAACCGTTACGGCACCGGTCAGTCGGTGTGGGACGGCTTTATGCGCACGACTAACTCGCTCGTTGCCGGCAAGGTCGTTGTGATCGCCGGGTACGGCTGGTGCGGACGAGGCGCGGCGATGCGGGCCCGTGCGCTCGGCGCGCGCGTGGTCGTGACCGAACTCGATCCTCACCGCGCCTTTGAAGCTGTCATGGACGGCAACGAAGTGATGACGATGGCGCAGGCCGCGCCGATCGGTGATATTTTCCTCACCTTTACCGGAAACATCCACGTCATCCGCCGCGAGCACTTCGAAGTGATGAAGGATAACGCCATTCTCGGCAACGCTGGACACTTTGATGTGGAGATCGACAAGAATGCTCTTGCTGACCTTGCAGTGAAGCGCGACGAAGCCCGCGTCAACATCGAGACGTTCACGCTGCCCGACGGCCGCCGTATCAATCTGCTTGGCGAAGGACGGCTTGTCAACCTTGCCTGCGGCGACGGACACCCGATCGAGATCATGGACCTCAGCTTCGCACTCCAGCTCGAATCGGCGCTGTATGTCAACGAACACGGCCGCAAGCTTGAAAATAAGCTCATGGACGTACCGGAGGAGATCGACCGTCGCGTTATGGTCGTCAAGCTGGCCGCCGCGGGGATCTCGCTCGATCAGCTTACGGAAGAGCAGCGGGCCTACATGGCCGACTGGCGCGAGGACTAGAACAATGTCTGTCCTTTTTCGCGACGTTTGGCTCCTGGACGGTTCGATGGAGAAGGCCTGCCGGGCAGATTTGCTCGTGCAGGGCGAACAGATTGCCAGGATCGCAGCTCCTCGTACCCTGAGCGGGGAAAGTGTCGAGGTGATCGACGGCAGCGCTGAGCTCCTTGTCATGCCCGGCTTTTTCAACGCGCACTGCCACGCGGCGATGACGCTGCTGCGCGGGCTGGGCGAGGAGCGCCCTCTGATGGAGTGGCTGGAGCAGCGGATCTGGCCCGTTGAGGCCCATCTTGACGGCGATATCGTCTACGC
>JAGAYQ010000340.1 GCA_017940445.1 Pyramidobacter sp.
GCAAAGGAAAAGGCTTTCCAGAACGATTGAAATACATCGACGGCTGGAGCAGACGCATCGATAAGGAAAACAGACTTGTCTACGACATTGACAAAAACGGTTGTCTGATCATCGCTTCCTGCAAGGGACATTACGATGACTGATGGACACGAAAAGCCGCTTCCATTGTGGAAGCGGCTTTCATGTTACACTCATGCGCAATCAAGGAGACACTGATTAATTGAGCCCGATGAACTGTCGAGGGATTTCGTCGTTTGGCAAGGAGAAGCGAAGAGGCATAGCGGTGCTATGGTGACGACGCGAAGCTAGTTCTTTAGGGTGAGCTTTGACGCAGTCAGGCGGCGAAAGCTCCGACATGACGCGAGGGAATTAATCAGCGTCTCCTTAATACGACTTTAGCAATGAACCGCTGATTTTGCATGCGCAGGGGCGCCCCCTCGCGAGAGCGGCCCTGCGCATATCTGCATTTCAACTCCCAACAGGGTGATAAGCGTTTTTCCCCACTGGTCTGATACGCCCGGTTAGAGTACAATGACAGACGAACCTTTTTTCGTACACAATTTGTGAAGCTCGAAAGGAGAGGTCCGTTCATGAAGCTCATCAGAAAGGCGGTCGCCGGCACGCTGGAGTCGAGCGACGCGCTGGTGGAAGTCGGTCCCGGAACGGGGCTGGACGTCGAGATCGAGTCGGCGGTGATGGCGCAGTTCGGCGACGCGATCGAGAAGTGCGTGCGCGAAGTGCTCACGCAGTTTGCGGTGGAAGGCGCAGCGGTACGCGTCACCGACCGGGGCGCTCTGGACTGCACGATCCGCGCCCGCGTGGAGGCCGCTGTCAAGCGCGCCGCGAAGGAGGACGCCTAAATGAGAAGATCGATGCTGTTTTTGCCGGGCAACACGCCCAACATCATCGTCAACGGCGACGCGCTGGGCGCGGACAACGTCATTTTGGACCTTGAAGACGCCGTTTCTCCCGATCAGAAGGACGCCGCGCGCATTCTGGTGCGCAACGCGATCAAAGCGATCGGCTTTGACAACGTAGAGCTGACGGTGCGCATCAACTCGCTCGACACGCCCTACTGGAAGGACGACCTTGAGGAGATCGTGCCGCTTGCGCCCGACCTGATCATGCCCACCAAGGTGAACAGTGCCGCCGACGTGCTGACGCTGGACGCGGCGATCGCCGGGATCGAGAAAAGGAGCGGTCTCGACGTGGGCACGGTAAAGCTGATCCCGCTGATCGAGACGGCGCAGGGGCTTGAAAACGCCGCTGCCATCGCCGCGGCCTGTCCGCGCGTGGCGGCCATCTTCCTGGGCGCGGAGGACCTGACGGCCGATCTGAGATGTCCGCGCACCAAGGAAGGCACGGAAATTTTCTACGCCCGGTCCCGGATGGTGTCGGCCGCCCGCGCCGCCGGCGTGGACGTGTACGACACGCCGTTCACCGACGTGAACGACGACGAGGGCATCGTGCGCGACGCGCAGTTTGCGCGCAGCATGGGCTTCACGGGCAAGGCGTGCATCTCGCCGCGCCACGTGCGCGCCGTCAACGAGGCGTTCAGCCCCACGCAGAAGGAGATCGACTACGCGTATGAGGTGCTCGAAGCCATCCGTCAGGCCAAGGAGCAGGGCCGCGGCGCGATCTCGCTGCACGGCAAGATGATCGACAAGCCGATCGTCCTTCGGGCCGAGCAGACGATCGCCATGGCCGAAGCCATCAAGGGAGGAGAACGCAAATGAAAGACAGCAAGGTTGTAAGCTCGCTCCGCGACGCTATCCTCCGCTCGGGGCTGAAAAACGGGATGCGCATCTCGTTCCATCACCATCTGCGCAACGGCGACGGCGTGATGAACATGGTGCTGGCCGAGCTGGAGGCGATGGGCTTCAAAGACCTGACGGTCAACTCCAGCTCCGTCTTCGACGTGCAAAGCCCCATCATCGATCACGTCAAAAGCGGCCTGGTCACGCACATCGAGACCAACTACATGGGCTCGCGCGTGGGACGCTTTATTTCCGAAGGCGGCATGAAGGAGCCGGTCATCTTCCGCTCGCACGGCGGACGCCCGGCCGCGATCGAAAGCGGCGAAACGCCCATTGATGTGGCGTTCGTCGCCGCGCCCACGTCCGACTGCATGGGCAATGCCACGGGCCGCATCGGCAAGAGCGCCTGCGGCTCGCTGGGCTATGCCGAAGCCGACGCCCGCTGCTCGCGCCACACCATCGTCATCACCGACAGCCTGGCCCCCTACCCCGTTGAAAACGCGCTGATCGAAGAGCAGTGGGTCGACAGCGTCGTCGCCGTGGACAGCATCGGCGACCCGGCCGGCATCGTCTCGGGCACCACACGCATCACGCGCGATCCCGTGGGGCTGGCGATGGCCCGCACCTGCGTCGACGTGATCCGCTCCAGCGGCCTCCTCAAGGACGGCTTCTCGTTCCAGACCGGCGCGGGCGGCGCCTCACTGGCGGCGGCCAAGTTCCTCAAGGACGTGATGCTGGCCGAGCGCATCCAGGGCAGCTACGCCCTCGGCGGCATCACCGGCTACATGGTCGACATGATGAAGAGCGGCTGCTTCCGCTCCATCATGGACGTGCAGTGCTTCGACCTCGAAGCCGTCGCCTCCATCCGCGACAACCCGAACCACGTGGAGATCTCCGCCACGCGCTACGCCTCGCCGGCCGCGAAGTCGTGCTGCGTCGACAGCCTCGACGCCGTCATCCTGGGCGCTACCGAGATCGACACCGACTTCAACGTCAACGTCCACACCGACAGCAACGGCCTGATCATGGGCGGCAGCGGCGGACATTCCGACGCCGCCGCGGGCAGCAAGCTGTGCATCATCGTCGCTCCCCTGATCCGCGCCCGCCTGCCCATCGTCACCGACCGCGTGACGACGATCACCACCCCCGGCCGCACCGTCGACGTGCTCGTCACGCAGAAGGGCGTGGCCGTCAACCCGCTGCGCGCCGACCTGGCCGAAGC
>JAGAYQ010000341.1 GCA_017940445.1 Pyramidobacter sp.
CCGGATGCGCGGCGCAGGAATTCGCTCCCTGCGCCCTTGTGCTGCGCTGATGCGGCAAGATTGTTCACGTACAGCGCAGGGACGCCGTCGTCCCAGTGACGGTCCGTTTCGCGCAGGCAGCCTGCCGCGTGCAGCGAGCCGTCGGCGCCGCACAGGACGAAGAGCTCGCCGTTTGCGGCGGCGCTTCTGAAATAATCGTCGGAGTACCAGCGCCGGTAATCCTCCGCGTCCCACTGACGCAGGCCGGCAGCTTTCATCCAGGCGATGCGGCTGTCGATCAGCGCACAGACGGGACCGAGATCGGCGCTTTCAGCGCGGCGGAACATCTCTTCCATGGCGATCATCCCTCATCATGAGATTTTTTCGCCTTCAATTATACAGGAAAAATCGCCCCGCAAAAATCGGACGCCCGCAGGAGCCGCGGACGTCCGATTTGGCGCCTATTCGCTGTACAGCCAGCGGCGCACGGCGTCGTCGGTGAGGCCGTTGGCGTCGAGGCAGTCTTTCACATCGCCCTTGCACACCTTGCGGATGTCGTCGGCCGAGTGCTTCGGGCCGCTGCCGCCGTGCGTGCAGAACGGCCATACCGTCTTTCCGGCGAAGTCGTACTGCGAGAGGAAGCTCAGGATCGCCCGCGGGCATGTGAACCACCAGACGGGGAAGCCGATGGCGATCGTGTCGTACTGATCGAAGTTCTCCACCTTCGAGACGATCGCGGGCATTTCGTGCATCAGCTGCTCCTTCTTGCCCACGATCACCGTGGCGGCGTAGCTGGCGGGGTACTTCTTCTCGGTGACGATCTCAAACAGGTCGCCGTCGGCGACGCGGGCGATCTTTTCAGCAGCGGCCTTCGTGGTCCCGGTTTTTGAAAAATACGCGACAAGCAGTTTGGACATGATGACAGTCAGCTCCTCATAAATGAATGATTTGTGCTATTCCAGCTCCAGCACCGTCTCGAACGCGATCACGGCGCGTCCGGCGATGCGCACCAGCTGCGGCTCGCCGTCTTTGACGCTGACGATCACGTCCATCGTGCCGGCGCGGCGGATGGCCTCGCCCTGCACGATCGAAAAGCGGAACTCATCGGTCACGCTCTCCTGGAACAGACCGAAGTGAACGAGATACGCGCCCAGCGGCCCGTTGGCGTTGCCCGTCACGGGGTCCTCCGGGATGCCGCTGGCAGGATTGAACATGCGCCCGTGGACGAGAGCTTCCTCGCCCGGATGGAGCGTGAAGACGTAATAGCCGCTGCCGCCCGTGAGCGGTGTCAGCTCTTTGAGCGCCGCCAGATCAGGATCAAGCGCGTGCAGCAGCTCTGTCGAGCGGATGCCCAGCATCAGCTTGCCGCTGCCAGTGGAGGCGACGCAGACTGGGCAGTCGGGACGCAGCTGGTCGGGCGAGAATCCCAGCGCGGCCGTGACACGGGCGACCAGCGCCGGACCGAGCGGCTCGGCGATCGCCGGTGCGGCCTGCGTCATCACGATGGCGCGGTCGCTTCCGTCCTGCACGATCTCCACGGGCAGGATGCCCGCCTTCGTCTTCTGCACCACCGTGCCGGCGCTCAGGCCCAGCTCGCGCGCGCGCACGTAGTGCGCCGCGATCGTCGCGTGTCCGCAGATGGGGACTTCGCACGCGGGGGTGAAAAAACGCACTTCCACGTCGTATCCGCTGCCGCCGGGCAGGATGAATGCCGTCTCGCTGTTGTTCAGCTCGCGGGCGATCTGCCGCATCTCCTCGCCGGAGAGGCCGCGCGCGTCCAGGACGACGCCGGCGGGATTGCCGGCCAGCTTGCGCCGGGCAAACGAATCGACCTGAAAGATTCGGTATGTTCTCATAAGAACCCTTCTTTCGAGTGTCAGTTTTGCAAAACCGTTTTCAAAGAAAACAGTCTTTATTATCGTATCACGTCCGGAGCTGAATTTTTCGACTTTTTTAACGAAAAAATTATGCACGCTTATCCACATTCTCCCTGTGAAAAAATCACCTTTGCGGAGGCGCTTGCGGTGAGATTTGCGAGGGAAACGAAAAATCATCCACCGAAAATCACAGTTATCCACCGATTTTTGTGCACAACTTGACTTTTTTTAATGTTTGAGGGTCGAAACAGCCCCCTTGAAAGGGAAAAATCTCGAAAATTGTGGATAACATTGTGGAACTGTGAAAAG
>JAGAYQ010000342.1 GCA_017940445.1 Pyramidobacter sp.
CAAATCTAAAATTCATTTCTTGACGCGGTCACAGCGGGCAGGTACAATCTATTTTAGATCCGGTGTAAAACGACACTGAATCTAAAACAGAGGAGGCGGGGCAGATGGAAATCAGGCGCGAACGCTATCTTGACCGGCTGATCGCTCACAAGCACAACGGGCGCATCAAGGTGGTCACGGGGCTGCGGCGCAGCGGAAAAACGTTTTTGCTGTTTGAGCTGTTTCGATCGCACTTGATCGAACAGGGCGTGCCGCCTGAGCGCATCATCCAGATCGCCTTCGACGACCGCGCCAATAAAGAGCTGCGCGATCCCGATGTCTGCTACGGTTTTATCAGGGCCAAGATCGAAGCCTGCGGCAGCAGCATGTGCTACGTTCTGCTCGACGAGGTGCAGATGCTGGGCGAGTTTGCCGACGTGCTCAACGGGCTGCTGCACGTCAAAAACGCTGATGTGT
The DNA here is from genome assembly GCA_017940445.1 of Pyramidobacter sp. Taxonomy (GTDB): domain Bacteria; phylum Synergistota; class Synergistia; order Synergistales; family Dethiosulfovibrionaceae; genus Pyramidobacter. The sequence continues at coordinate 457 of JAGAYQ010000342.1, forward strand.
ATGCCACCGGCAGCAATTCAAAATTTCTTTCGACCGACGTGATGACGCAGTTTCGCGGCCGCGGCGACGAGATCAGGGTGTACCCGCTGTCGTTTTCCGAATTTTACGGGTTCCGCGGCGGCGACTGGGAAGACGCATGGAACCAGTATTACACCTACGGCGGTCTGCCCTATGTGGCGTGCATGGATGCCGACGACGAAAAAGCGTTTTATCTGCAAAATCTCTTTAAAGAGACTTACATCCAGGACATCGTCGAGCGAAACAGCCTGCGCGGCGACCAGGCGCTGGGCACGCTGATCGACATCGCCGCCTCGTCGATCGGCTCGCTGGTCAATCCCCAGAAGCTGTCGCACACGTTTGCGAGCATGGGCAAGGTGTCCGTCTCGGCGCCGACGATCAAGAAGTACCTGCGCTGTCTGGAAGAGGCGTTTGTCATTCACGAGGCGCTCCGCTACGACATCAAGGGGAAAAGCTATATCAGCACGCCGAGCAAATACTATTTTGAAGATGTCGGTCTGCGCAACGCGCGGCTCAACTTCCGCCAGCAGGAAGAAAATCACATCATGGAAAACGTGATCTACAACGAACTGCGCGTGCGCGGATTTGCCGTAGACGTCGGCGTCGTCGAACTGCGCGAACGCGGTGCAGACGGCTTGGTGAGCCGCCGGCAGACGGAGATCGACTTCGTGGCGAACAAGGGCAGCCGGCGCTATTACGTGCAGTCGGCGTTCCGTCTGCCCACAGACGAGAAACGCGCGCAGGAAGAGCAGCCTCTGCTGGGCGTGCGCGATGCGTTCAAAAAGATCGTCGTCGTGCGCGACAACATCATGCTCAAGCGCGATGACCGCGGCGTCACGACGATGGGGCTGAAAGAGTTTCTGCTCGATCCCGACAGCTTGGACCTGTGACCGTCGGTGAATTTTAGATTCAGTGTCACATGACACCAAATCTAAAATTCACCGTTTTTTTGCTCACGCGTTCGCCCTTTCGCACATCGGCGCGGTACGCTATAATGAACGCGCGATCTTGAAGCGCGGGAGATGAGACGGATGAGGATCACCACGCTGTGCTACGTGGAACAGAACGGAAAATACCTGATGCTGCACCGGGTCGTGAAGAAGAACGACGAGAACCATGACAAGTGGATCGGCATCGGCGGGCATCTGGAGGAGGGCGAAAGTCCCGACGAATGTCTGCGCCGCGAGTTTCGCGAGGAGACGGGCTGCGAGGTGGTCGAGCCGCGCTTTCGCGGGCTGGTCACGTTCGTGTCCGACCAGTGGGGCACGGAATACATGTGTCTGTACACGGCCGCGGGGCTTTGCGGCACGCCCGGCGCGTGCGACGAGGGCGTGCTGGAATGGGTGGACAAAGACCGGATCGGCTCGCTCAACCTGTGGGAGGGCGACAAGATCTTCTTCCGCCTGCTGGACGAAAATGCGCCGTTTTTCTCGCTCAAGCTGCGCTACGAGGGCGACCGTCTGGCGGAGTGGGCGCTGAACGGCGGGGAGCCGCACTTTTTGAAGGAGCCGGAACGCGATGGATAAAAAATTCTGCATTTTCGACATGGACGGCACGCTCGTCGACTCGATGGGCTACTGGCAGCGCATGGAGCGCGATTATCTGGCCCGGCGCGGCGCGAAGCCGGGGCCGGCGCTTGAAGAGCTGATCGAACGTCTGAAGCCGATGACGCTTGCTGATGCGGCGAAGGCGTTCATCACCGAGCTGGGATTTTCAGGCACGCCGCAGCAGATCGTCGACGAGATGAACGCGGTCATGGCGGAGAATTACCGTCTGCGCGTGCCGCTCAAGCCGGACGTGAAGGCGTATCTGACGGCGCTGAGATCGCGCGGCGCGAAGCTTTGCACGGCCTCGGCCACGGGAGAGCCGCTGGTGAAGCTGTGTCTTGACCGGCTGGGCATCGGCAGTCTGTTCGACTTCATGATCAGCTGCGTGGACGTGGGCGCCAGCAAGGACCGGCCGGACGTGTACTTTGAAGCGGCGCGCCGCATGGGCGCCAAGCCTGAGGAAACGGCCGTGTTCGAGGATTCGCTCAAGGCGCTGACGACGGCAAAGCGCGCCGGCTTTTACGCCGCCGCCGTGTGGGACGAAGCCAGCGCCGAGGACTGGCCCGCCCTCTGCGAACTGGCCGACGAGGCGGTGCGCAGCTGGGCGGAAGCGACAGCGGCGCTGCGATAAACAAGTTCCGCATGGAACAAAAACTTTTTTCGGCACAAAAAACCAGGGGAGCATGCCCATACGGCTCGCTCCCCTGTTTTTTATTCTGTTTTGCGCAGCGCGAAGGCTTCGAGCTTTTCTTCGATCTTTTCCCAGAACAGCCACAGCGGTACGGAGGCGATCATCAGCGCCGCAAAAAGCAGCCTGACGCCCGTGGAGAGGCCGGTGGACAGCTCTGCGCCGACGAGCGACAGCACGGCCATGCCGGGGGCGCGCCCCAGCAGGCAGACGGCCGACAGCGGCAGCAGCTTCAGCTTCGTCAGGCCGGCGATGAAGCACACGGCGTCGTCGGGCAGCACCGGCAGCAGAAAGATCATGAAAAACGTCGTGTAGCCGCCCTCTTCGATCAGCGAGTCAAAACGCTTCATCACGCCCTGAGGCACGAAGCGTCGCACGAGCTGCACGCCCAGCGCCCGTGCCAGGAGCATGGCGATCAGGCTGCCGGCGGCCAGGCCCAGCGTGGTCAGCGCCCAGCCTTTCCAGAAGCCGAAGACGAAGCCGCCGGCCAGCGCCACGGCCTGTCCGGGGATGGGCGCAAAGACGACCTGGAGCACCTGCGCGCCGACAAAGAACCACGGCGACGCCGCGCCCTTGGCACGCAGCCAGGCGCGCACGCTCTGCGGATCGTGAAACAGTTCCGCCAGCCAGCTCTGCCAGTTCGCCGCCGTCTCAGCAGGCATCATCCGCAGGGCGAGCGCGTACAGCGCGTACATCGCCGCGGCGATCGCCAGCGCTGTCACCACGATGAACGCCAGCGAGGAACATTTCCGTTTCAGCAGCGCAAAAAATTCTTCTCGACTCATCGCTCATTCCCCCTTTGCGACTGCTCGATTATCCTACCGCAGCCGGGCGCTCACGTCAAATTGAAGAGGGAAAAACGTCCAAGCGCCTGAGGGCGTTTTTGTGCCTGCGCACCATTGACGAATATTTCCCGAAGTGACAAAATAAAGAAAACTGTGCGCTTTGCGCCATGAACAGCAAAAGAGCGCCAGCGAAGAACCCTGCTAAGGAGGCTTTTGCCGTGTCAAACGGATATTCTCACGAAAAACTCGCCGCCCGGGCGAAGGAGATCGAGCCGCAGATCATCGAGTGGCGGCATCAGATCCACCGCAACCCGGAGCTGGCTTTCCACGAAGTGGCCACGTCGGCGCTGATCGAGGAGCAGCTGAAGAAGTTCGGCCTCGACCAGGTGGAGCGCATCGGCTCGTCGAAGACGGGCGTGCTCGGCGTGCTCAAGGGCACCGGCACGGGCCCCGAGCTGTGCCTCGGCATCCGCGCCGACATCGACGCGCTGCCCATTCAGGAAGAGTCGGGCGTCGAGTTTGCCTCTCAAAATCCCGGCGTGTTCCACGGCTGCGGCCACGACACGCACGCCTCGTGCCTGCTGGGCACGGCCTGGCTGCTGAGCGAGTTCCGGCACTGCTTCGCCGGCACGGTCAAGTTCTTCTTCCAGCACGCCGAGGAAGTGCTCGGCGGCGGCGAGGAGTTCATGGCCGCCGGCGTGATGGAGAATCCTCACGTCGACGCGGTGCTGGCGCTGCACGCGCTGCCCGACATCGAGCTGGGCCAGATCGGCGTGCGCTACGACGCGATGACCGCCGCCGTCGACGAGATCAAGATCACGATCGAGGGCAAACGCGCTCACGGCGCCTATCCGCACTTCGGCGTCGACACCATCCTCATCGCTTCGACCATCGTCACCCAGCTGATGAGCCTGAGCTCGCGCGAGCTGTTCCCCACCGACTGCGCGCTCGTCACCTTCGGCAGCATCCACGGCGGCATCTCCAACTCCTACATCGGCGCGCCCGTCGTGCTCGAAGGCAGTCTGCGCTGCCTGCGCAACGACACGCACGATCATTTCGTCAAGCGCATCCGCGAGATCGTCGAGTCGGTCGCCACCGGGATGCGCGGCAAGGCCACCGTCGAGTTCCATCAGGAAAGCTGGCCCACCACCGTGGACCGCGACTGGGTGAACCGCGTGCGCCGCGCCTGTGACCAGGTGGAGGGCGCAAGCTCGGTCGACCTGCGTTCGCCGGCGATGGGCGGCGAAGACTTCGCCCTGTTTTTGCAGAAGGCGCCGGGCGTGCTCTTCCGCCTCGGCTGCCGCACGCCGGGCGGCCCGCACTGCCCCACGCACTCCATCAACTTCTACGCCGACGACCGCAGCCTGCGCATCGGCTACGAAGTGATGACCACGACTGTTCTGAACGCGCTCACGGGCGCGGAAGGATAAGGAAACGCCGATAAAATACGCCATCTCCTGCGAAACGCTGCCCGAGGGGCTTCTCCAACGTACAGGGGTACGCCTCCGAAGCCCCTTCCGGACAGGTTTCTTCGGATCTGACGCATTTTCTCAGCGTTTCCATCACCCCCGGCAGTTGTCGCCGGACTATTTCGCAAGGAGGAATCGCTTTATGAAACTTCGCAAATTCGCACTCGCTCTGGCTGCCCTGCTCGCGCTCGGCGCCGCCGCCTGCGCCGCTGATCTCGACACGCTCCGCGTCGGCATGATCAACGACGCCAAGTCGCTCGACCCGCTCAAGGCCGTCGACACCATCTCGTTCGCCGTGCTCAAGCACATCAACGAGCCGCTCGTCACCGTCGACGGCAAGACGAAGCAGCTCGTCCCCGTGCTGGCCGAGAAGTGGGAGATCACCGATCCGCTCACCTACAAGTTCTACCTCAAAAAGGGCGTCAAGTTCCACAACGGCGAGGAGCTGACCGCCGACGACGTGGTGTACTCGTTCAAGCGCGCCATGTCGAAAGAGTCCGTCTACGCCAAGTCGAAGGCCAAGTACATCGACCCGAACGGCTTTGAAGTGATCGACCGCTACACCGTCGTCGTCAAGACCACCACGCCCTTCGGCGGCTTCCTCGAGTCGATGAAGCACCCCTGGGCCAGCATCTTCAACAAGAAGGCCGTGGAGGACGCCGGCGACGATTACTTCCGCCGCCCCGTCGGCACGGGCCCCTACAAGTTCGACAAGTGGATCAAGGGCGAAAAGTGCGAGCTGTCCGCGTTCGACGGCTATCACGGCGAAAAGCCCCATGCGAAGAAGATCGTCTTCCTCGTCATGTCCGACGACAGCAGCCGCGTCATCGCGCTTGAGACCGGCAAGGCCGACATGATCTACTCCGTTCCTTCCAGCGACTTTGACCGCCTGGAGAGCGAAGGCCGCGTCAAGGCCGTCAAGGGCACGGGACACAACATCATCTACCTCGGCATGAACACGCAGAAGGGCGCGCTTGCCGATCCGCGCGTCAGACTGGCCATCGACTACGCCATCGACAAGGACGCCTACACTCACGTCGTCTATCAGGACAAGGCCGCCGTGCTCGACGGGCCGCTGCCCTTCTCCAGCAGCTTCACGCCCGAAGGCAGCAAGCGCCTGCCCTGCGATCCCGACAAGGCCCGCGCCCTGCTCAAGGAAGCCGGCTATGAGAAGGGCCTCACCCTCAACCTGTGGATCGAGAGCAACCAGAACTACATCAACGGCGCCACGGTACTCCAGTCGATGCTCGGCAACGTCGGCATCAACGTCAAGATCATCACGCTCGAATCCGGCGTCTTCGACGACCGCGTCACCACCGGCGAGCAGGACATGATCATCAGCACCTGGGGCATGCAGACCAACCGCGACGCCGGCCAGTTCTGGCTGTCGCTGTTCCACTCGCACAGCATCGGCTCCACCAACTGGTCGCTGACCAAGGACGAGACGATCGACAAGAACATCGAGCTGGGCAACGCCAGCGTCGATCCTGAGACCCGCCGTCAGGCCTTCCAGGCCGTGTGGGACCGCCTCGGCGAGCTGCGCCCCTTCGTCTCGCTGGCCGTGCCCAACGAGCTGTACGCCGGCCGCAAGGACCTGAAGGGCATGGAAGACTTCTGCGACGGACGCCTCAACTATCTCGGCAATCTCACCATCGAATAAAGAAAACGCTGATAAAATACGTCATCTCCTGCGAAACGCTGTCCGAGGGGCTCCTCCAACGTACGTGAGTACGCCTTCGGAGCCCCTTACGGACAGGTTTCTTCGGATCTGACGCATTTTCTCAGGTTTTCCATGCGCTGCGTGAAATGCAGCATCATGAGATTTCATCATCGCTTCTTATTAGAAGCACGCACAAAAAACGCCTTCGGCCGCAAACCGGAGGCGTTTTTTGCGCGCGCAGCAATTTTTTTCGTGACGAAGCGCGAATTTTAGGGTAATATGCGGGCGTATTGTTGTTCACGATCCCGTTCGCGTTTCGCGGAGGTGTTTTTTTCATGATGCATCTTGGACTGATCGGCGCCGTCGTCGGCGCGCTGTTTCTCATCTGGCTCATCCCCACGCTCATCGGCGGCCTGTTTTCCGGCGTGTGGTGGCTGATCAAGCTGCCCTTCCGCCTGCTCTGGCTGATCGTCGCCGACGGCATCGGCGGCCTGCTGGCGCTGCTGTGGCGGCTTTTTTCCGGCTTTTTCGGCCTCTTCGGCTGGCTGGGGACGATCGTCATGTGGCTGGTCATCATCGCCGCTGTCATCTTCGGCGGCATGACGGTTGTGTCATTTTTCTCAGGTGCAAAAAAGCAGTCTGCCTCCTCGTCCGGAAAGCAGCGCGCCGAAGAAGAACAGCCCGGCTCGTCCGCGCCGCCCCGCTTCGCCCAGCGCGCCTGGGCCCTGAACGAACTGGGGCTTCCCGCCAGCGCCAGCGCTTCCGACATCAAGAGCCGCTATCACGAGCTGGTCAAGCGCGACCATCCCGACCGCCTCGGCCCCAATGCGGCCGCCCGCGAACGCGAGCAGGCCCAGAAGCGCATGGAGCGCCTCAATCAGGCCTATGAGATCCTCTCGCACTGATAAAAATCGCGGCGGACGGCCGGGAACGCTCTCCCGGCTGTCCGCCGCATTTTTGTGCAGTTTTAGTAATACTTATTCGACAGAAATCTCCGCGCTCGACTCCCAGAGGCCGTGCAGGTTGCAGTAGCTCACGGCGATCAGCGTGCCGCTTTCCTTCAGTTTAACGCTCAGGCAGCCCTTGGGCTCCACGGCCAGTTCGCCGTGCACGTTGAAGTCCAGCTCGCCCAGTTCGACGGCAAATTTGCCGCCCGCGGGCTTGAAGTACAGCTTGATCCACGCGATAAAATGCTCGGGCGTGTTGGGATGCGCGATCTCCGCGCCCACGCACAGCTTGACGCAGACGGCCTCGCCCGCCTTGACCGACGCAGGCGCGTCGATGACAGGAACGTGCTTCTCGCCCTTCCAGTCGCCGCTTTGGATCAGTTCGCCAATTTTCATAATGATTACCCCCCGTTCTTGGAATGGTACTGCATAAGCAAATTATATCATGCGCGGGCGTTTCCACAAAATGCCCCTCGACGGCCCGGGCATTTTTCCTTACAATAAGACCGTCGCTTAACTTTTTCGGAAAGAAGGTTTCTTTTATGGAACGTGAAAAGCTGTACGCTGCCGTCAAAGCCTCCGTCGAGTCGCGCCGCGCCGGGCTGTGCGCGATGGCCGATCAGATCTTCGGCTGGGCCGAGCTGGGACTGAAAGAATTCAAGTCGAGCGCTCTGCTCGAAGACTGCCTGGAGCGCGAGGGCTTCGCCGTCGAGCGCGGCGTCGGCGGCCTGGAGACAGCCTTCCGCGCCGTCTGGAGCAAAGGCCAGGGCGGACCGTCGTTCGGCCTGCTGTGCGAGTACGATGCTCTCGAGCGCCTCGGACACGCCTGCGGCCATCACATGCAGGGACCGTCGATCATCGGCGCAGCCCTCGCCATCCGCGATCTGGCCGAGAGCGCCGCGCCGGGAGCGCCTTTTAAGATCGTCGTCTACGGCACGCCCGCTGAGGAAACGCTCGGCGGCAAGACGCCGATGATGGAAAACGGCTGCTTCGGCGACATCGACGTGGCGCTGATGATGCACGGCGCGCCCAACACCTGCGTCGACGTCAAGTCGATGGCCTCGCGCGAGTTCAAGATCCGCTTCAGGGGCAAGAACGCCCACGCCGCCCTCGCGCCCGATCAGGGACGCAGCGCCTTCGACGCCGCCCTGCTGTCGTTCAGCGCCCTCGAGTTTCTGCGCGAGCACGTGCGCGAAGACACCCGCATCCACTACACCGTCGTCGACGCCGGCGGCCCGGCCAACGTCGTGCCCGACCACGCCACGGCACAGTACATGATCCGCTCCTACGACACGGACTATCTGGAAACGCTCATGCCCCGCGTGGAAGACATCTGGAAGGGCGCCTGCCTGATGACGGGCACTTCCTACGAGATCGAGAGCCAGAGCCGCTTCTGGGGCAAGATCCCGGCGCTCGCGCTCAACGACCTGATCATGGAGCAGGCCCGCGCCTTCGACGCGCCGCAGCTGGCCGCCCCGCGCGAAAAGACCGGCTCCACCGACTTCGGCATCGTCATGTACAAAGTGCCCGGCTGCTGCATCCGCTGCGCCTTCGTGCCCGAGGGCACCTCGTCCCACTCCAAGGGCTTCCTCGACGCCGGCCTGACGGAGACCGCCCACAACGCCGTCGTCTTCGGCGAGGAGATCCTCGCCGCCGCCTGCCTGCGCATCCTCGAAGAGCCCGCGCTGCTGGAAAAGATCAAGGCCGATTTCACCGCGCGCAAGGAAGGGCGCTAGATTCAAAAGCCCGACACGAAGACACAAAGGGCCTAAAGACACGAAGTTTTTTACGATTTGCGCTGCGCGCCGGAGGATAATTTCTCCGGCGCGTTTTCTGTTCTCCGTGGAACAAAAAGACGCTGCCTCAAAAAAATAGCCTCCCGGGAAAAATTCCGAGAGGCGATTTCTGTTTATTTCTTTGTGTCTTCGTGTCTTTGTGTCAGCTTTGAATGAAAACGTTCCCCCGCCCTTAGTACATCCCCGGATACAGCGGCTTGGCGCGGCACAGCTCGGTGATCTCGGCGCGGACTTTGGCGATCGTCGCGTCGTCATTGATATGAGCGACGACGCGGTCGATCCAGTCGGCGATCATGGCCATCTCGGCATGACCGAAGCCGCGTGTGGTCGCGGCGGGCGTACCGATGCGGATGCCGCTGGTGACCATCGGGCTGAGCTTTTCAAACGGGATGCTGTTGCGGTTGACGGTGATGCCGGCACGGTCGAGCGCGATCTGCGCCTCCTTGCCGGTGACGCCCTTGCTGGTGAGGTCGACGAGCATCAGGTGATTGTCGGTGCCGCCGGAGACGAGGCGGAAGCCCTTTTCGCTCAGCTTTTCGGCCAGGAACTTGGCGTTGCTGACGATCTCGTGCTGATACGTTTTGAACTCGGGCTTGAGCGCTTCGGCAAAGGCCACGGCCTTCGCGGCGATGATGTGCATCAGCGGTCCGCCCTGCATCCCGGGGAACACGGCGCTGTCGAGCTTTTTGGCGTACTGCTCGCGGCACATGATCATGCCGCCGCGCGGCCCGCGCAGGGTCTTGTGCGTCGTCGTCGTGACAAAATCGCAGTAGGGCACGGGGTTGGGGTGCTCGCCGGCAGCGACCAGTCCGGCAATGTGGGCGATGTCGAACATCACCATCGCGCCCACTTCATCGGCGATCTCGCGGAACTTGGAGGCGTCGATGATGCGGGGATAGGCGCTGGCGCCCAGCACGATCAGCCGCGGCTTGTGCTTGAGGGCCAGCTCGCGCACCTGATCGAAGTCGATCGTCTCGGTGTCGCGGCGCACGCCATAAGCGACGAAGTTGTAGAGCTTGCCCGAGAAGTTGACGCTCGAGCCGTGGGTCAGGTGCCCGCCGTCGGTCAGGTTCATGGCGAGGATGGTGTCGCCGGGCTGAAGCTGCGAGAAGTACACGGCCATGTTGGCCTGGCTGCCCGCATGGGGCTGAACGTTGACGTGATCGCAGCCGAACAGTTTCTTCGCGCGCTCTCTGGCAAGCTCCTCGGCCTTGTCCACCACTTCGCAGCCGCCGTAGTAGCGCTTGCCGGGATAACCTTCGGCGTACTTGTTCGTGAGAACGGAGCCCATCGCGGCCATGACGGCGCGCGAGGTGAAGTTCTCAGAAGCGATCAGCTCGATCTGATTGTTCTGACGGCGGAATTCCTCTTCGATGATCGAGGCAATCTCCGGATCGGCCTCGCGGATATACGAATCAGCGACCTTGTCCATAGTTCAGTCTCCCCTTCTTTTTAAATTTAAAACTGCAAAAGATACAGCGCCTGTCTCTTTATAGAATCAGAGTACCGTATTTTTCCCGCCGTGTCAAAAGAATATACCGACGCTTTCTAAAAATATATCGCGCAAAGACCGGACTTGTTTTTGCAAGTTTCGCATATTCTGCCGCCCTGATCGACGTAATACAGTATACTTGATATAAATCAACCATGAACGGAGACATCTCTCAGCGATTTTTACATTAATATTTAGATTTATATATCGATACGGCATTCAATAATATTTTTCATCTGTATTATGTAATGCCCGCTGCGCCGTTTTTTTGCGCCGGCGTTCTGGAAATCGTGCGCGTTTTTCTGCTCTGCTGATATGCAGCGCTTTTGGGCAGGATGTTCCTCATGCTCATCATGCAGACGCGTTATTGCCTCTTCGCAGGACAGCCGCGAGCGTTCTGCATAGAACAGCTCATTCGCGCACCGCGAAAAAATTCGGACCGTCCTGCGAGGGCGGTCCGAATCATTTTTGGGGCTCAAAAATAGTTGTTCACGGCTAATCAGCCGCGCATTCCATCCGCGAGCGCTCTTTTTCGCTCAGGGTGATGTAGCGGCGGCACTCTTCGAGGCGGCCGTAGCCGAGCATGATGCCGAGGATGAAGTCCTCTTCCTTGGAGTAGTCGCTGAGGCTTTTGCTGCCGAAGATCTCGAGCACGGCGATGCAGTCGGGATGTCCGAAGAACACGTTGACGTGCCCGTTGCTCAGATACGACAGCTTGTAGGCGATACCATGGGCTTCCAGCGTGCGGACGATCTCCGGCACGTCCGAAGCCGGCGCGGTGTGAAGGATGAGGCTGCGCAAGCCCTTCTGAAACTCGTAGATATGATGGCGAAAAACTTCCATGGCGGCGTTCCTCCCGTTAAATTAGATTGATATGAGAATTAGTGCACGCTAATAATAACCAAAAAGAGGATACCCTTCGGTGCGATTTTTGTCAAGCCATCAAAGCACAAGGTGTTTCTAAACACTCAAAATCGCCTATCGATGCCGTATACATGCCGCTTTAGGTGAGCTGAAAAAATTCCTCGAAAAATTTTTCATTTGCCCCCTTGACGCCAGAAAAATTTCAGATACAATAATTAGCGTCAACTAACTAACGGAGCAAAAAAACTCCACAGGAGGTTTTACACATGTCAATCGCAGTCATTTACGGAAGCACCACGGGCAGCACGGCCGAGATCGCGGCCAGCATCGCTTCGGCGCTTGGCGCCGACTGCCTGAACGTGGCCGAAGTGTCGGCCGACAAGCTGGCCGGCTACGACGCCCTGGTCCTCGGCTCTTCGACGTGGGGCGCCGGCGACCTTCAGGACGACTGGGAGGCCAATATCGGCGCGCTTGAATGCGCGAACCTGGCCGGCAAGAAGGCCGCCGTGTTCGGCACGGGCGACTCGCTCGGCTTTGCCGACACGTTCTGCGACGCTCTGGCACGCCTGCGCGACGCGGCTGTCGCCGCCGGCGCGACAATGGTCGGCGCGGGCGCTGTCGAAGGCTATGACGGCGTGGCTTCCCGCGTGTTCGAGAACGGCCAGTTCATCGGCCTTCCTCTTGATGTGAGCAATCAGCCTGAGCTGACCGACGCCCGCGTCGCCGCCTGGGTCGAAAAGCTCAAGGGCGAACTCGCGTAATTTTTTCCATCTGCCTGCCGAACCGGATCATCTCCACAAGGCAGACGCCGCATCCGCGGCTCCCATCGACAGCGGCTCCCCTTCGGCCCTTTCGCCTCCCCCCCGGCGTGAAGGCCGTGCCGGCCCTTCGTTTCCCCCCCTTTTTCGAGGGGCCGGCAACTCCGCTGTTTATGGAAACGCTGATAAAATACGTCATCTCCTGCGAAACGCTGTCCGAGGGGCTCCTCCAACGTACGGAAGTACGCCTCCGGAGCCTCTTGCGGACAGGTTTCTTCGGATCTGACGCATTTTCTCAGGTTTCCTGTGCGCTCGTTAAATTCTGCATAATGGGATTTAATCAGCGATTCCTTAGGAAACGCCGCTCGCGGTTTTGTTCATTTTGAGTCTTGCAAATTGCCCCTTTTTCTGGCATTATTGTTAAACAAACCACTGTTGCGAGAGCGAGGGGCAAAAAGTGCAAATTCATCAGTCTGCTGAAGATTATCTGGAAAAAATACTGATGCTCAACGAGCGGCTCGGATATGCCCGCTCCGTTGACATCGCCAATGAGCTGAAAGTGACCAAGCCCAGCGTCAGCGTCGCGATGAAGCGGCTGCGCGAGAACAATTACATCGAGATGGACCGCGACGGTCACATCACGCTGCTGCCCGCGGGCAGAGCGATCGCCGAACGGATCTACGACCGTCACAAAGTGCTCTCCGCGTTTCTGCGCGAGCTCGGCGTCAGTGACGAGACCGCAGCGGAAGACGCCTGCAAGGTCGAGCATGTCCTCTCGGAAGAAAGCTTCAGCGCGGTGTGCCGCTTCGTGCACAAATCGCTGTAGAAGGGCGCGCGTTTTCAGCTCACGATTCCTGAACCGAAGCATCCTTTCAACACACACCCCCAAAAGAGTACCGCCTGAACGCGCTGTTCAGGCGGTATTTCTTATATCCGGGGCGGCGTCTTTTCAGCTTCCGCAAACTGCGGTACAATAGGCTCATAAATTTATTGAAAGAAAGGAAGATCATCATGAAAAAGCTGTTTTCTGCGCTGCTCGTGCCGCTGCTGCTCGCATCCGGCGCGGCCGCGGTCGTGCCCGAAGTGCCGCTGGTGCTGCTGACCGGCAAGGATAACACGGAATACACGCTGAACGAGTATCACCTCAACGAGACGACAGGCCGCATCACCGTCGTGATCGCCGGCAACTATCCGCCGGGAGGCGCGAAGCAGAAGGCGATCGCCATGCTCTCGTCGAAGCACCGCGTGCCGATGGCCCGCGCCCGCAAAGTCGACGCCAACCTGTTCTGCTTCCGCTTCAGCGCTGACGGCGCCAAATTCCAGCGCGTCTTCGACCGCTATGTCGACGCCGACGGCGAGGTGATCGCCGATCTGCCCGTCAACACGAAAAAATGGGAAACAGCCAAGCCGCAGCTGACTTCCGGCAAAGCCTACCGCATGGCGGTCGAACAGCTCTCACAGCTTGACAGCGACGGACCGACGCCGCCTCCGCCTCCTGCCGTGCAGAAAAAGCAGAACGCGCCCGAACCTCCCGCCGCGCTGAAAAAGCAGGATGTCCCCGAGCCGCGCTCCAATCAGAAGCAGCCCCCGGCGAAAAAGGACGCTCCGCGCGCCGCAGGCCCCGGACGCGCCGTGACGGCCGACGAATGGCAGAAGCTGTCGTATGCGCAGCTGAGCAGTGCCGTCGGCACGAACACCGACGTGAACGAGTTCATCGCCTACACCGCCCCTGACGGCGCCGAAGCCGAAGGCTACGTGCTCGCTGCCGTGGCCGCGCGCAGGGACGCCGACGCCGGCAGGATCCTGAACCTGCTGCTCGACCGCGGCGCCGATCCCGCCAACGATCCCAGCGTGCTCGCCAACTACATCCTCACGCACGGCAAAAACGCCGACATGTCCCTCGTCGACCGGCTGGCGGCCAACAAAGAACAGATCGATCCCGCCTTCCTCGCCTGCTGCACGGCAGGCGCGACGAAAGCCGCCGAAAAGCTGCTCGACGCCGGCGCGAGCGTGAATGACGCGGAATACAATCCCGATGCTTCGGTCCTGCTCGAAGCGCTGAACGTGAAGGCCGCTCCCCAGATCATCACGATGCTCGTCGAGCGCGGCGCCGACACGAAGCGCGAGGGCGAAGTGTACGACGCCAAAAGCGGCGAGTCGTTCCGCGGCACGCCCGCCGAGCTGGCACAGGCCCGCGGCTACGGCGAAAACGTGATCGGCCTGCTGCGCTGAGCGCACATGTGCCTTACGAGCTTTTACGGAGGTATTTTTGAAATGAAAAAAGTCTTTCTTGCGCTGGCTGCGCTCATCGCGTTTGCGTCGTCCGCGTTTTCTGCGGAACCTGTTTTGCTCCAGACGTCGCGCAATGGCAACCGCTTTTATTTGAACTCGTACGAACAGAGCGAAGGCCGGATCACGGTCGTCGTGCGCTGCCTCTATTCAGAGTCCGAGCTCGACAAGGGCGTCGCCCTGCTGATCCGTCAGGGGATGACCGCCGATAAGGCCCAGCAGCTCGCCGGCGACGAATTCAGCCTGCGCTACTCCGAGGACGGCAGCCGTTATCAGAGGCTGTTCGACCGCTATATCGCCGCCGACGGTACGGTCATCTTCAGGATGAACCAAAACCCGGACGCCTGGTACGACACGCCGGCCCAGCCTCAGATCCTGCCCGCTCAGGCGCTGCTTGAAGCCGGCCGTCTCCTCGGCGTTCCCGTGACGCTGCCTGAGGCCCAGAAGAGCGACGGCAGCGACGCCGCCTCGCTCCAGTCGAGCTCACCCAGGCGCGTCATGAGCGTCGCTTCGCTGACGGCGGCTTACCGCGCCGACCGCAAACTGTTCAGGGCCGACTACGAAAACACGATCCTTCAGGTTCGCGGCGTGCGCGGCAACGTCTCGCGCGACCTTGATTCGCTCTCGCTCATCCTGCTGCCCTCAGGCGGCGGCGAAGGCATCCTCTGCCTGTTCAGCGACGACGATGCCGCTCAGGTAACGGGCACGAAGCGCGCCGCCGAGATCGTCGTCGAAGGCGTCTACCGCCCCGGCAAGACCGTCAAAGGCGCGTTCATCCTCGACAACTGCGCGATCATCTCCAAATAGCATTTATCCGCAATAAGAGCAAACAGCTCGGACCGGAGATTTTCTCCTGTCCGAGCTGTTTGTTTGGCGGTTCCTCATGGACTGCCCTGCGCTTGTTGCTTGGTGAAAGCTGATTACTTTTTCGCTTCGGCGGGAGCAGGCTCAGGAGCGGGGGCTTCGGGGGCCTTCTCCGCGGGCTTGTCGGCAGGCTTGGCCTCAGGCTTTTTCGCATCGGGGGGAGGCGGAGGCAGAGGATA
>JAGAYQ010000036.1 GCA_017940445.1 Pyramidobacter sp.
GCTGCAAGGCCATCTCGACGCCGGCGATCACTGCGAGCTGATCCTCGACGGCCGGTATTTCGGCGATTTCGTGATCGAGTCGCTGAACGAAGAATGGACACGGCTCGACAACCGCGGCGGCCTGCTTGCCGCGCGCGTGTCCGTGTCGCTGAAGGAGTACGCGCCATGGCCGCAAGCGTGACTGTCATTGCACATCCTGCCGAGGTGAACTTTGCCCCGGCGACGGAGCTTGAAGAAGTGGTCCAGAACCTGCGCACCATTTTGAACACAGCCGTCGGCACCGTGCTGCTGGATCGCGATTTCGGCGTGCCGGTCGACCTGATCGACAAGCCAATGCCCGTGGCGCAGGCCAAGCTGACGGCGCAGATCGTCAAGGCTGTGCACAAATACGAGCCGCGCGCCACGGTGAAGCGCGTCACCTACACGGGCGATGCCGACGGCCGGCTTGTCCCCAAACTGGAGGTGGAGATCGATGTCGGTTGACCTTGCGGCCCTGCCGCAGATCACGTTCCTCGACGCTGACGCCGAGGGCGTGGAAAGCAGGATCATCACACAATACGAGACCGTGGCGGGCCGATCGCTGGCAAAGGGCGATCCGGTCCGCCTTTTTCTGGAGAGCGTTGCCGCTGTCATCGTGCAGCAGCGCGAACTGATCGACTGGTCTGCCAAGCAGAACCTGCTGGCCTACGCCAGCGGCGATTATCTCGATCATCTCGGCGCGTTCCTCGGCGTGACGCGGCTGCCGGCGGCGAAGGCGCTGTGCACCGTGCGCTTTTCGCTCAGCGCCCCGCGCACGTTCGGCGTGCTCATTCCCGCCGGCACGCGCGTCACGCCCGACGGCAGCCTGATGTTTTCCGTCACTGAGGCCGCGACGATCACCGCCGGCGACAGCTATGCCGACGTGACTGTCGAATGTCAGACGGCGGGCGAGGTCGGCAACGGCTTTGTGGCCGGTCAGATCAATCAGCTCGTCGACCCGATCGCGTACATCGAATCGGTCAGCAACACGGCGGTCAGCTCCGGCGGCGCTGATGTCGAATCCGATACGGCGCTGCGCGAACGCGTACGTCTGGCGCCGGAAAGCTTCAGCGTTGCCGGCTCGAAAGAGGCGTATGAGTTCTGGGCGAAAACAGCGAGCCCGGCCATCCTCGATGTGACCGTCGACGGACCGGCCACGGAACCGGGACACGTGTACATATATCCGCTGATGACCGGCGGTACGCTCCCTTCACAGGAGATCCTCGATGCTGTGGCCGAGTCGTGCAGCGCCAGCAAAGTCCGCCCGCTGACCGACACCGTGCACGTCGTCGCGCCGACCGTCGTCGATTACGCCATCGACCTGACCTATTACGCCAGCAGGACGAACAGCACGATCACGCGCGACGTGACCGCGGCCGTTGACGAATACATCCTCTGGCAGCGGTCGCGCATCGGCCGCGACATCAATCCCAGCGAGCTGATCAGTCGCGTCATGCTGGCCGGCGCTACACGCGTGACGCTGGCCTCTCCTGCATTTCGCACGCTGACGGTCTCGCAGGTCGCCATCCCGTCTGCGGCGCCGGTGCTGTCGTTCGGAGGCTTCGACGATGAGTAAGACGCTGAACGCTCTTGCCCTTGCCGATCTGCTGCCGTCAAGCATTTCCGGCGACGTGCAGGTGGGATCGGCCGCGCAGGCCATCGACCCCGAACTTCACGCCGTCGCCGATTTCGCGCGGACGCTGCCGATCCTGTCGCGCATCGACGAGCTGCCGGAAGAGCTGATCGACCTGTTGGCGTGGCAGTGGCATGTTGACCTGTACGAAACGACGCTGACACTGAGAGAGAAGCGCGAGACTGTCAAGCGGCTGCTGCTCATGCACCGCTACAAAGGCACGCGCAAAGCAGTGGACGAGGCGCTGGCACCGATCAATTACGAAGTCAGCATCAACGAGGCGACGGGCGAGCCATTTTTGTTTGACGTCGACCTTTACGTGGACGTCGAAGTCGATCTTGACGAAGCGTGCGACCGCTGCATCCGCTATGTGAACATCGCCAAGCCGGCCAGCCGGCATCTTCGCAATATCAACGTACATTACAACAACGAACCATCGACCGGAACGTTCTACGCCGGCAGCGTCCTGACCGGATACATCGACGTGATGATCGACGCATCAAGAGCCTAAAAAAGGAGACAGAAAAACATGCCAACAACGTACAGAGCAACGCTGACCGAAGTCGGCGCAGCGCTGGTGGCCGACGCTATCGCCAGCGGCACGACGATCGTCTGGGCGAAGATGGCGCTGGGCGACGGCAACGGCAGCGCCGTGACCGTGGATCC
>JAGAYQ010000343.1 GCA_017940445.1 Pyramidobacter sp.
ACGAGCAGGGCGATGGCCATCGTTGCCGAAAGGCCGGGCATGGCGCCGACAAACAGGCCGAGAGCGGTGCCGCCGCACATGGCAAGCATGTTCTGCCACTGGAAAATGGTCGTCAGACCAAGAAGGATGCTGTCAAACATGTCAGAAAGCCTCCTTTAGGCGCCCAGCAGCGGCTCAAGCAGACCGAGCGGCACGGGAAGGTTGAGGAACCAGACGAAGACCAGATAGACAAACGCGCAGAAAAACACCGACAGGAACACGGCTTTGATAAATCCGGCGGCGCGCAGATAGAGATAGCTGATGAGCATGAACACGGGCGTGGAGACGAAATAGCCCGCTTTTTCCGTGACAGCGATGTAGACGGCGATCATCGCGCCGTAGATGCACACGCGCGCGACGTTGATCTTCGCGCCCTGCGCTTCGGGCGGCGCACTGCGCCAGGCGTTGAACGACATCACCGCGGCGAGTACGAAGATCAGCCCCGAGACAAGCTGCGGAAATAGTGCGGCCGACGCCGGCATCGTCCCGGCCTGAATGTAGAAATACAGGCCGACGGCGACGGCGAACAGCGAAAAGAGAAGATGTTTCAGAAAATACGACATAAAAAGCTCCTTTGCCGAAAATGCAAACAGTTGAAAAAAGGCGGTTTCACCGGAATGAAACCGCCTCGCGAGTCAGATCAGAACGATACGATCGCCGAAAACTAGTGCTTCTGGAACTGGTCCTTCACTTCGTTCCAGATCTCGGTGAAGTCCTTCTCCTGCTTCTTGAGCATCGCCTGATACTCATCGCCGTACTTCATGTCGATGATCGAAGCGCGGTCGGCGCAGGCCTTCTTGAACTCGGGCATCTCGGCCATCTTCTTGAAAGCCTCGATCAGCACCGTGCGGGCTTCCTCGGGAATGCCGGCGGGAGCGCTGTAGCCGCGCGACGAACCGGACACCACGTCGATGCCCTTCTCACGCATCGTGGGCACATCGGGGAGAAGCTCGTAGCGGTTCTCGGCCATGATCGCCAGCGCGCGAAGGTTGCCGGCCTTGATCTGGGGGAAGACGATGCCGATGTTGTTGAAGCTCACGTCGATCTTCTTGCCCATCGCCGCCTGCCACGAGGGACCGTCACCCTCGAAGGGCACCATCTGGACCTTGAGGCCGGAAGCCTTCTCGAAGATCAGCGTCGTGAAGAAATCGTCGCCGCCCACGCCGGAGTTGCCGACGGTGACCTTGCCAGGATTGGCCTTCACGGCTTCGATGAAGTCGTCAAACGTCTTGAGAGGACTGTCGGCAGCCACGACGACGATGCCGGGGTCCGTGACGACGTTGGCGATCGGCGTCAGCTCGTCCACATTGTAGGTGATCGCGGGCGTCATGATGTAGTTGGTAAGAAGCATCGGCGTGTTGGTGATGGACACCGTGTAGCCGTCCTTGCGCGTGGCTTTGGCCAGCTGCGTCCAGGCGATCGCGCCGGTGGCACCGGGGATGTACTGGTTGACGAACGACTTGCCGAGGACCTTCTCAAGGTAAGGCTGCGTCAGCTGAGCGAGCGTGTCGCTGCCGCCGCCGGCCTTGAAGCCCTGAAGCACGGTGATCTGCTTGGTGGGGTAAGCCGCAAAGGCTGCCGAAGCCGCCAGAGCCGCGATCGCGGCAGCGCAGAACAGTTTCTTGCTGATATTCATGGTGAAACTCCTCCTTATGATCATTTCAGTCCCGAAAGGGACTGTAAAACCCTTATGAAAATGATAGAATGAGAAACGACGTGAAAACAGCAAACTTTGTTACACCATGCACTATTCTAAACAGCATTTAATATCAAGTAAATCAGCCTTACGCTTGTCGGAAAACAAGTTTTGACTTGTGACTTTTGAAAGCGATACCGGAAAAACAGGAAGGTGACCGCATTGGACCGAAATCAGGAACTCTTTATGCAGGTCGTCAAGGAGGGCAGCTTTACGAAGGCCGCGGCGGCGGCCTACATGTCGCAGCAGGCAGTGAGCGAACACATCCGCAACCTCGAAGAGCGGTACGGCGTCAGGCTGTTCACCCGCAAGCCCCGCCTGGCGCTGACCGAGGAGGGCGAGATCCTCCGCCAGGCGCTGCTCCAGATCAGCAACAAAGAGCAGGACGTCAAGCTCCGCTTCGAGCAGCTCAGCAAGGGCGTTGCCGGCAATATCAACCTCGGCATCAACAGCTCGCGCAGCAGCTGGCTGATCCCCTGCTTTTACACAGCGTACCGCAGAAAATTTCCCCACGTCTCGCTCTCCATCTATTCCGACGATACCGTGCGCCTGACAGAACAGCTCCGCCACGGCGACCTCGACATCATGTTCGGCGTCAACGCCGCGTTCGATCAGTCGCTCGACTATCTGCACCTCACCGACGACAGCATCTATTTCGTCGCCTCGCGCCTGTTCCTGAAAAAACGCGCCGGCGCGTCTGATGCTGACATCGACGACTGGACGGAAGGCTGCGTGCCCGCTGCGGTGATCGAGCGCGTGCCCGTGTCGATGAACACGGTGCAGAGCACCCTCGCCAAGCTGGTGTCGCAGTTTTTTGACGAAGCGCGCATCGCCCCCGAGCTGGCCCTGCGCACCAGCAACCTGAACACGCACATCAACCTGTGCGCCTCGCATCAGGTCGGCGCGTTTCTGCCCACCGGCATCATCCCTGCGGTGATCGAGCGCGCCAAAACGATCACTTCGTCTGACGAACGGCTCTGCGTGCTGCGCCTGCCGACCGATCAGGCGCAGCTCAAGCTGAGGATCGACTGCGTCCTGCCCGGCGGCAGCCTCGCCGGCGGCGACGATCCGCTTTCAGCCCTGCCGGCCTTCAAATCCACCTTTATCACAATGCTGCGCCAAACCTGTCAGTCATACACGCGTCTCGTCGACCGCTGGCTGCCCGGCGGCAGAGCATAAGCAGCAGGCATTTCAACGGTATACTCAAAATAGAACCGCGCCGTCCGGCATGTTCCTCATGGAACTGCCAAGGCGGCGCGGTTTGTTTTGCGGAAAGTTTGTCAAAGCGGTCTTTGCATTCTATAATAAACGCAGATGCAAATGCAGCACAGCAGAAAGGATGCGATGCGAATGGCTCTTGCCGGGCTGATCGTGAAAAACTGTGACGTGTGGACGCCTGAACATGCGGGCGTGACGGATGTGACGGCGCTGGACGGGAAGGTCGTCTCGCTTGAAAAGGACGCGTGGAAGGAACTGCGCGCTTCACGCTGCGTGGAATGGACGGAGGTCGACGGCACGGGGCTGACGTGCGCGCCGGGGCTGGTCGATATCCACTGTCATTTCGGCGGCGCCGGCGGCGAGGGGGGAGCGGTGTACCGCACGCCGCCGCTTCAGCTGAGCGACCTGACAACGGCAGGGATCACCACGGCGGTGGGGCTGCTGGGCACGGACGGATTCTGCCGCTCGCTGCGCGAGCTGCTGATGAAGACGCGCGCGCTGAACGACGAGGGGATTTCCGCGTGGATGTGGACGGGCTCGTACCAGATCCCCGGTCCGACCCTGACGGGCGACGCTGCCAGCGACATCCTGCTGATCGACCGGGTGATCGGGCTGAAAGTGGCCTATTCCGATCACCGTGCCTCGCAGACGAGCGTGCAGGCGCTTCAGGATTACGCGGCGCAGTCGCGCGTGGGCGGCATCATGGCCGGCAAGGGCGGGGCGGTGATGGTGCACATCGGCGAGGGAGAACGGCGGCTGGAGCCGTTCCTTCAGATCGCCGAGAACAGCGACATCCCGCTGAAGCAGTTCATCCCCACGCATCTGAACCGCTCTGAGAGCGTCTTTGCCCAGGCGGTCACGTTCGGCAAAAAGGGCGGCCGGATCGATTTTTCTTCCGGCGTGTCGGAACGGTGCTTCTTCCCCGGCGCGGTGAAACCGAGCGAAGCAGCGGCGCGCGCTCTTGAAGCGGGCGTGCCGCTGGAACACATCACGATGAGCTCTGACGGCAACGGCGTGATGACGCGCCTGCTTGAAAACGGCGAAAAGCAGCCGCTGATGGCCCCTGTCCATTCGCTGCTGGAGGAGTTTTTCGACATGATCCGCGAGGGGCTGAGCGTGGAAACGGCGTCCCGCATCTGCGCCGCCAATCCGGCTGCGGCTGTCGGGCTGAGAAAGGGCACGCTGAGTGTGGGCGGCGATGCCGATCTGCTCCTGTTCACGCCGGATCTGACGCTCGAAAAGGTGATCGCGAAGGGGCGCGTGCTTGTCGACGGAGACCGGGCCGTGAAAGGTCTGTTTGAGCGCTGATACTGGTTTTGTGCGAAAAGTCGCAGTAAATAAGGTTTATTTTGGGGGATTGACAGAAAAAATACTTTTCACTATACTGAAAAGGCCGAGCGGGGCGAAGCTGCATCCCCGTGCGGTGAATCTGTTGCACCGGCCCGTTGGGGCCGTATCATACAATCTTTTCAGGGAGGCTGGTTTTTATGGCAGAGAAAGTAGTAAAGCCGCACAAGGAAGTCGGCCTTGGCGGAGCGGTGCTGATCATGCTCATGATCCTCGCGATCATGGTGCTCGGCAAGCTGTTCATGAACTTTGACACCGGCATGCTGTGCCTGATCGTGGCGCTGGCGACGACCTGCGTTTTCGTGTTCGTCTACGGCTTCACGTGGGACTACATGTTCAAGGAGGGCGTCATTCCCATGGTCGCCCGCGCCTCGGGCGCGATCCTGATCCTGCTCATCGTCGGACCGATGATCGCCATCTGGATGGCCGGCGGCACCGTGCCCTATCTGATCAAGGTCGGTCTGTCGATCCTCAAGCCCAGCACGTTCCTTGTCTCGGCTTCGATCATCTGCGCCATTTCGTCCGTGCTGACGGGCACCTCGTGGGGCTCGGCGGCCACGTTCGGCGTCGCCCTCATGGGCATCGGCCACGGCCTGGGCATCAACCCCGCCGCTACGGCCGGAGCCGTCATCGCCGGCAGCTACTTCGGCGACAAGGTCAGCCCCATCTCCGACACCACGGTCCTCGCCGCTGCGACGGCTGAGTGCGACATCATGGATCACATCAAGTCGATGATGTGGACCACGCTGCCCGCGTTCTGCATCGGCCTCGCCGTGTATGCCTACGTCGGCTCGTCCAGCGCCACCGAGATGGACATGACCCGCATCAACGAGATCGTCGGCGCCATCGACAAGTCGTACAAGCTCACGCCGCTCGTCCTCATCCCTGCGGCTGTCATGCTCGTCCTCTCCTACATGGGCAAGCCCACCATCCCCGTGCTCTGGGCCTCGATGGTCTCGGCCATCCCCTTCGCGATGATGCAGGGCCACTCGCTGCCCGCGATCGTCAAGATCATGGCCAGCGGCCCCAAGGCTGCCACGGGCGTGAAGGTGGTCGACAACCTGCTCAGCCGCGGCGGACTTTCGTTCATGTCCGGCTCCGTCGTCGTCGTGTTCTTCGCCTACATCTTCGCCGGCCAGCTTGAGTGCACCGGCACGATCAAGGTCATCACCAAGAACCTGCGCGAGAAGTTCATCGGCTCCAGCATCGGCCGCCTCGTCTTCTCGACCTCGGTCACGGGCATCGTCACCGCGCTCGGCACCGGCAACAGCTACCTGTCGATCATCATGCCCGGCATCATGTACCGCGAGCCGTTCGATGAGTTCGGCATCCACCGCAAGGTGCTGTCGCGCACGCTCGAAGACTCCGGCACCGTGTTCGTGCCCCTGATCCCCTGGTCGGCCGCGGGCGTGTACATGGCAGGCGTGCTCGGCGTGCCCGTCATGGACTACGTGCCCTGGACCATCATGTGCTATGCGGGCTTCATCCTGGCGTGGATCTACGCGTTCTGCAACATCGCCATCTTCAAGGTCAAGAAAGAAGCGTAATTTTCAGCTGAACAAAAAAACTCCGCTCCGGTTCGTCCGGGGCGGAGTTTTTTTGTTCGGGATTTTTCTAAAGGAAGATCGCCCGATAGATGTAGAAGATGACAAACGGCGCGACGGCCATTTCGGCCATCAGGGGCAGATAGTTGCGGTCGAGCGTCTTGATTTCGCAGCCCATCTGTTCGAGCGTGAGCACCTGGCAGAGGTGCAGCGGCGAGAAGAAGTAGCTGACGAAGCTCCAGGTGTAGACGTAGACGCAGTAGATCAGCTCCTCCATGGGCGGCAGATTCAGCCCCAGCACGAGCGGGATGAGCACGCCCAGCGGCACGTAGCTGAGCCCCGTAGTGAGCCCGAAGAGCAGCGCCGCGGCGGCGATGACGAGCAGCACGGAAAAGCCTGAGGCGGAGACGAACAGCGTCTGGAACCCGGTCATGATGCCCGTGAGACTGCGCACGGTGTTCTGGATGTAATAGATGCCCAGCATCGTTACGAACGTCTTAAAGCTGAACCCTTTCCAGAACACGCGGCCGTATTCGCCGATGTCGCGCCGGCCCCAGCCGATCAGCACGAGCAGGAGCGAGCTGGCGAGGCACAGGTACATGGGCACGCCCAGCAGCGCGTTGAGCGCGATGACGATGTAGATAGGCGACATGTACACGGCGATGCCGGCCAGTCCGCGCAGGCGCGAGCGCGTTCCGGACACGGCGCCGCTGGGGGCGGTGCGCAGATAGAGCAGATACGACGTGAGCTCCATGCAGAAGATGAAGGCGACGTTCATGGCGATCAGCCGATAGGTGCTGATCTGCGGCGCGATGTTGCTCATGAGGATGATCGGCGTGCTCGTGGGAAAAAGGAAATACGCCATGTGGCGGAAGGTGAGGTTGACCGCGGCGCGCCTGGGCACGGGCAGGTCCATGCTGGCTCCCAGCTCGTCGACGAACGGGCTGGAGATGCCCGCGCCGCCGGGGACGGAGAGGATGCCGATGGCTGCGGGCAGGATCATGATCACGGCCTTGGCCGATGAAAAGATCTGCTTGAACGCGTCAACGAGCTTGGCGAGGATGCCGTAGTGCTTCATCAGTGCGCTGAGGATGCCCACCTGGATGACGACGGCAATGGTCTTCATCGTTGCGGGCGTGGTGACGATTTTGACGAAGTTTTCGGCCATCAGGGCAGGGGAGTGCCCCGCGCACAGGCCGAGGATCGCGCCGGTGATGAGCAGCGAGAAGCCGATCCACAGCTTGCCTTTGGGACAGAAAACAAGGAATCCGAACGCCGCCGCCATGGCGATAAATTCACGGGTCATGCGGATGCGTCCTTATCTGACCAGCGAGGCCAGTTCTTCGGCCGTCGGCGTGTCGGAGATGACCTGTCCGTAATGCGCCCACGTCACGTTCAGATCGTGATCGACGACGAACGCGGCAGGCAGCTGGAGCTCTTCGCCTTCGTAATCACCGTGGACGAGTCCGAGCTTGGCGATGCGGGCGGCCTTGGCAGCCGTGCTCTCGTCCTTCATCGTCTCCTTTGACGAAGCGGGACGGATGTCGAATTCCCTGTACAGCTTCTGATCAGGATCGCAGACGATCTCAAAGGGCAGTTCGCCCTGAGCGATCTGAGCGGCGAGCTTTGCGGGATCGGACTGGAGGACGACGAGGAGCTGCCCTCCGGCGGCGCGGATGGCTTCGTACTGCTCGGCGTAATCGAGCATGTCGAGCTGGCACATGCGGCAGCCGTAGTAGCGCAGAAAGACGATCGCCGTCCTGCCCTGACATTTCTTCACGGTTTCAGAAAGGCGATTTGCGGACGAATAGGGCGTGACGTAGGTAAAATCGGCCATTTTATCGCCTTTGTTCTGGTGAGGCATGAAAGATCGCTCCTTTTCAAGAATCGGTATAAAAATAGTTCCGTTTCATCCTAAAATAAAAGCGAAAAACGCGCAAGCATGTTTTCATAAAGAAAGCTCGGCGCGTAAAAAAATCAGCCGCCTCCCCGGCATGGGGAAGCGGCTGATTTTTTACGGATCACTTGGCGGGCTTGGCAGCGGGAGCCTTGTCGGCGCTCTTGGGCTCCGGCATGGTGACTTTGGCGCCGTAGCGGGCGCGCAGAACGTCGCGCTCTTTCTTGACGGCCTCGACCTGGCGCTCGCGCGTAAGGTCGGCCTTGATGTCTTCCTTCACCTCGGCGAAGGCACGGATGGAGGCGTCGCGCGTGTCGGTGACCTTGATGATGTGCCAGCCGAACTCGCTCTTGACGGGCTTGCTCGTCATCTGGCCCTTTTTGAGCGCAAAGGCAGCCTTCTCAAACGGAGGCACCATCTGGCCCTTGGTGAAGAAGCCCAGGTCGCCGCCGCGGCTGCGGGTGCCGTCGGCCGAGTGGTTCTTGGCGGCGTCTTCAAACGTCACCTTGCCCGTCTCGATCTCGTGGAGCAGGTCGGCGGCCTTTTTCTGCGCGGCGTCCTGGTCCTTCTTGGGCATGTTCTTGTCGGCGCGGATGAGGATGTGCGAAGCGCGGATGGCGGCAGGCATCTTGAAGATCTCCTGATGCTCATTGTAGAACTTCTGCGCGTCGGCGTCGCTCACGGGCTTCTTGGCGGCCTCGTCGAGGACCTTTTCCGTAGCCAGCGTGAAGAGCAGACGCTCCTCAAAGTCGGCCATCGCTTTCTTGTATTTCTCCGTGTTCTGGAGATTCTGCTCGCGGCCGCTTCTGGCGAACACCTTGAAATCGACAAGGTTCTCGACCAGCTGA
Source organism: Pyramidobacter sp. (assembly GCA_017940445.1). GTDB lineage: Bacteria > Synergistota > Synergistia > Synergistales > Dethiosulfovibrionaceae > Pyramidobacter. The sequence goes on from JAGAYQ010000343.1 coordinate 8,590, forward strand.
CGCTGGCCCTCTTCCGAGCCGTAGACCATGCGGCGCTGCGGATCGAGCGCGTTCAGCGCCTGATCAAGATCGGCCTGGGTGACCTTGTCGCTGCCGACGGTGGCCAGCACCTTGGGATCGGCTGCCAGAGCCGTGCCGGCAAGGACGAAAGACGCAGCCAGTACGCCGGCCGCAAGACGGTTCATTTTCGACATGATGAAGATTCCTCCTGAAACGATTTTTCCCCGCGTGGAGCGGGATTTTTTAAAACGCGCCTATTATAAACCAAATTCGACGCCTGCATAGTGTATAATAATACAATTCTGAGGCGGAAATTAATTATCCGCGCGAAAAAGGGAGGGTCATTCCATGCTGCGGATTCAAACGGTCGAACTGGACTGGAACGCGTTCAGCGAGCGCTTCGCGCCCCTAATGGACGAGCTGCTCCCCGTCCTGCGGACTTTTGACGAGGACACCGTCGCGCACCGCACCGAAAACTGGTCGCTGCTGCCCCGCTGGGATGAAAACGAACTTGTCTTTGAGCT
>JAGAYQ010000344.1 GCA_017940445.1 Pyramidobacter sp.
CGTCAAAATCGAACGCGCCCTGCTCTTTCAGGATCGCGCAGTAGCGGTCATACACATCGCGCATAAACTTTTCGTACGCCGAGAACGACTGCTCTGCGGGGTCGCGCGACGACTTGATCTCAGAGATGCGGTTCAGTGCCCATGCTGGCGTGTACTTTTCCGTATCGATATTGAGCTCCTGCATGACGTTTTTGACGACGCTCAGCGAGTCCGTTCGGTCGTACACCACGAAGCTGCGCTTGTATCCATGTGCTTCAAGAACGTCGCGGTTACGGAACAGCAGATTCAGGCCGAACGAATGGAACGTGCAGATCTGTGCGCCGCCTCGACTCGCGCCGAGCAGCTTGTCAACGCGTTCGCTCATCTCCCGTGCGGCTTTGTTGGTGAACGTCACGGCAAGGATGCGCCACGGGGCAACGCCTTCCTGATTGATCAGCCAGGCGATCTTCGTCGTCAGGACGCGTGTTTTTCCGCTGCCGGCGCCGGCAAGCACCAGCTGAGGTGTTCCTGTATAGCACACAGCCTCGCGCTGCGCATCGTTAAGTCCTTTCAGCAGGTCATTGGATTCAGTCATCGTTCAGCCCCCGTTCCTCAAGGCGAGAGAACACCGGCTTTTATTCGCCTTTCGCCGCCTGCTTTTTTGCATCGCACCAGTCGTACAGCAGCTTGAGCCAGAACTGCATGCCCTCGCCCGTGACACTGGATACGCGAAGACGGCGTCCGTGCGGATTGAGCCGTGTCACGTCGTCCCAGTACAGAACCTCGTCAAAATCGATGTACGGCTTCAGGTCGACCTTCGTCAGTACGACTGCGCCCGCTTCTGAAAACAGCAGCGGATACTTGAGCGGCTTGTCGCTGCCCTCAGGAAGGCTGGAGATAGCGACTTTATAGTCTTCGCCAAGATCAAACTCCGCAGGGCAGACAAGGTTGCCGACATTTTCGATAAAGATCAGATCAAGTCCGTCAAGCGGCAGCTTCTCAAGCGTGCTGTCGATCCAGTTCGCTTCCAGATGACAGCCGCCGTTCGTGTTGATCTGCACGCTCGGCGTGCCTGTCGCCCGGATGCGCAGGGCGTCGCGGTCTGTCGCCACGTCGCCTTCGATCACAGCGCATTTCAGGTCGAGCCCTGCAAGCGTGCGCTCGAGCAGCGTCGTTTTGCCCGATCCTGGCGAACCGATCAGATTCACCATCAAAATCCCGCGTTCCTTCAGCATATCGCGGATCTTCTGCGCGTATCCAAGATCAGCGGCCATCACGGCCTGGCTGATGTCAATCTTCTTTCTCGCCATCGTCTTCCACCTCGACAGAATCGATATCAAGTTCCATACCCTGAGTCATCTGCGCGTCATCACAGCCGCAGTACGGGCAGATCATTCCCATGTGTTCCTCGCCCCATGCGCGCCCGCATTGGGGACACTTGATCACAATCGGCACGTTTACAAGTTCAAGTTCGGCGCCTGCAAGCGTGGTGCCCTCGCACGCTGTCTTGAACGCGAACTGCATCGTCTCGGGGATGACCTGGCGCATCGCGCCAACTCGCAGCGTCACCTTTTTGACTTGTCCCCAGCCTTGCTGAACGCTGTAATCCTCAAGTGAATCGATCACTGCGCTGACAAGGGAAAATTCGTGCATGCGCCCACCTCCAAACCAGTTTATTTTACACCATTGCGATGATTTATACGACGGCATTTTTGCCGAACAGATCATTTCCTCATCGTTTTGCTATAATAAGCACGCAAGCACGATCCTTACAAAACGAGGCCCCCAATGACTGTCAATCCTGATGAAACTTTTTACGCATCCTGCGCGCTGAAACTGACGCGCTGGTACGAACAGAACAGGCGCGACCTGCCCTGGCGGCGCACGCGCGATCCTTATGCAATCCTCGTTTCCGAGCTGATGCTCCAGCAGACGCAGGTTGAGCGCGTCAAAAGCTATTTTGTACGCTGGATGGAGCGTTTTCCCACATTCGCCTCGTTAGCGGCCGCAAGCGAGGAAGAGATCATCTCGCTCTGGCAGGGACTCGGCTACTACAGCCGCGCGCGCAGCCTGCACAAAAGTGCGCAGATGCTCGTCTCCGACGGACAGGAAACGCTGCCTGCCGATCCGAAGTACCTGGCTCGCCTTCCGGGACTCGGTCCGTACACCGTCGGGGCCGTCTGCTCCATCGCCTTTGACCTTCCAGTTCCGGCCGTCGACGGCAATGTGCGGCGCGTGTTTTCGCGTCTGCTTGACCTGGACGCCGATCCCGTCAAAAAAGCAGGAGCAGCTGTGATCGCTCAAACAGCTGAAAGCATCCTCAAGCACGGCACGCCGCATATCCTCACGCAGGCGTTCATGGAACTGGGAGCGACCGTCTGCCTGCCCAATACAGAGCCGCACTGTGATCAATGCCCTGTCGCAGATTTCTGCGCCTCTTTCGCTCACGGCACGCAAATGCAGCGCCCCGCCGCAGCCCTCAGGACAAAAATCAACCGCCGATTAGGCGCAGCGCTCCTGATAGGCAGCAGCAGCGGCGGCTGGCTCATTCGCCGCCGCCCCAAAGGCGGCCTTTGGGAGGACTTTTACGAAATCCCGTGGCTGTACGGCAGCGAAAACGAAGATTTCGCAGGCTGTCTTGAGCGGCTCCGCGAACAGCTGAGCAGTCCTTGCCCGTGCCGCGACAGCGGCATAGAAGAAACGCTGAAATTTACGCGCTGGCAGGTGCGCGTCCGTCTGTATTATGCCCCCATTCCCGCGCAGATCCCTGCGGGGATTGAGCTCGCAGACACAGAGAAGATGCTTGCGCAGCCCATGCCTGCCGGGATCAAGCGACTTGTCGAGCGAGCGCTTGAAAAAGTGAACGAAAATCAGCTTGACCTATTCGCCCCCAGGCTGTAAATTTGCTCAGTAACCCGAATTTCGTTCAAAAGGAGCTGTTATCATGAAACTCACCGTCTACGGCACGCGCAACTGTCCCGACACCGTCGCTGCTCTCGCAGAGTACGAAAAGCGCGGCATCACAGTCGATTTTCGCGATATCGACGCGGACATTGCTACACTCAA
>JAGAYQ010000345.1 GCA_017940445.1 Pyramidobacter sp.
ATGGTGATCTTCGCGCCGGCGCGCGAAAGCTCGCGGATCACGTCGATCTTTCCGGCGGGCAGAAGCTCGGCGCGGTACTCGGTGATGCCCAGCTGCGAGGCGACGTGAGCGGCCGTGTGCGCGTTGTCTCCTGTGAGCATGACGACGTTTTTCACGCCGAGGTCGCGCAGCTCGCGCACGACCTCGGCCGACTCGGCCCGCACAGGATCCTCGATGTAGATAACGCCGGCCAGATCGTCGCCAAGCGCCAGATAGAGCGTCGTCGCGCCGTGCGCTTCGTCCTCGATGCGGCGTCTCACACTCTCATCGCAGGCAATATGTTCGTCTTCAAAGATGAAATGCGCACTGCCGATCAGCGCCTGACGTCCGCGCAGCTGTGAACGGATGCCGTGCGCGACCACGTATTGCAGCTCGGCATGTTCCTCTTCGTGGCGAAGTCCTTCGGCCTGCGCCTGACGGACGACCGCGCGCGCCAGCGAGTGCGGGAAATGCTCCTCCAGACACGCGGCGATGCGAAGCACTTCATCGCGCTCGTACCCCGGCAGGGCGACGACGCGCGACACTGACGGCTGCGACACTGTCAGCGTGCCTGTCTTGTCGAACACGACGGTATCGACGGCGCTCAGGCTTTCGAGCGCGCGGCCGCCCTTGATGAGCACGCCGTGCCTGACGCCGCTCGACATGGCCGAAAGGATCGCAAGCGGCGTGCACAGCTTGATCGCACACGAATAATCCGCCATCAGCGCCGCCGAAGCGCGCTGGATGTTGCGCGTGAACAGCCAGATCAGAACGGCAAGCGCAAAGTTGTACGGCACAAGCGAATCAGCCATGCGCTCGGCGCGGAACTGAACGCCTGCCTTGCGGGCTTCCGACTCGTCGATCAGGCGTGCGATCTGATCGACGCGGGTGCCGCCCGACAGGGCCGTGACGCGCACGCACAGTTCGCCTTCCTCGATGATCGTGCCGGCAAAGACGCTTTGGCCGGCACGGCGCAGGACGGCCTCCGACTCGCCGGTCATCGACGCCTGGTTGACGGCGGCCTCTCCGGCAACGACCACGCCGTCGGCAGGGATCATCGTGCCCTGACGGACGACCGCACAGTCGCCCACGCGCAGCTCGCCGGCCGGGATCTCGCGCTCCGTGCCGTCTTCCTCACGCACCCAGACAGTGCTGATGTTCAGCCGGAGGCTGTCGCTGAGGTTTTCGCGCGACTTGCGGTGCGTCCACTCCTCCAGTTCATCGCCGAGGCGCAGCAGGTACATCACCGTCGAAGCCGTCTTGAAATCCCCCTGCAGCATCGAAGTGCCGATCGCCGCGGCATCGAGCACAGAGACGTTGAGCCGGCCGTGACGGAACATGCTGTGCGCCGCGCTGCGGAAGTACGGCAGGGAACGAAAAACGGTGAGTACATGACGGACCGGCAGCGGCAGGAACGAGCGTCTTACTATGCGCCGCAGGGTGCCCAGCAGCACGTCGCCAAGGCCGGGCAGACGATTCTGCGAAGGGACTGCCGGCATCTGCCCGGCAAGTTCCCGGTAATAATCCGGCGTCAGGGCCTTCACCGTGAGCAGCACGCGCGCTCGTGCTTCCGGCTCGAACGTGATCAGGATGCTGCGCGTGCGCCAGGTGCTGACGGCACTTTTGATCCCCGGCTGCGTGCGCAGCAGCGCGTCGATAGCCGCGCTCTCGGCCGCCGTAAAGCGTTCGTCAGCGCGCAGCCGCAGACGGCCGGGCAGTTCATGGACAATAGAATAATTCATGGCAAAAAGAAAAGGCGGGAGGCCCGAAGCCTTCCGCCTCTCTGCTCCTTCTAGCCGTTGACGGGCGTCTGCGCGGCTTTCGCCTCGGCGACGATATCCTCGGCCGATTCCTTGGCACGCGCGGCCATTTCCGCGACCTTCTCCTGGAGCTCAAGCCCCTTGCTCATCACTGCGACCGCAGCTTTCTTGGCCGTTCCGTTCTGGATCAGCGCGTAGGCGCCGGCACCGACAACGACGCCAGCCGCGAAAAGACACAGTTTGCTTCCGTTGCTGTTAAACATAGAATATTCCTCCTTAAAATACATTATTTTGCAGTAACACTTGCGTGACTGCATCATGAGACATATCCGTCTTCAACTATCAAAATAGTAGCACAAAAATAGTCAGTGTCAATAATTAGACTGCTATAATCATCCTTCGCTGTTCAAATCATGGCAGTTCATCGCTTATCTGAGTTATTATTAGATACCTATAACTTACTCATCCGTTTCAAGGAAGACTTCTTGCTTTTGCTCCTTGAGTTCAATGCTGCGCGACTTATTGCGAAATGGACAGCGGTCTTTTTGCAGTTTAACGATTAAAGCTGTTTGCCGCTCATCGCGGTATAATAGGAAGCGTTACTCAAGCTAACATTTGAAGTTTTTCTCTGGGAGGAAGAACATGAGAATACTCCGCACTTCCATCACCGTCGCCGAGGGAAGGAGGCTTTGATCAGATGGAGCTGAACTGGAACGCCGTCATCTTCGGCATCGCCTCGCTGTTCATCATGGGCGCATACTACCCCGTCGTCATCTGGGGCGAATATTTTTTCAGCGAAAGGATCTGGCCCGTCTTTCTCGCCGCCGGTCTGGCTGCGATCGCTCTCTCAGCCGGCATGAGCGGCCTCTCCTGCTGGCTGACCGCCTTTTTCGGCGCGACCAACCTTTGGGCCATCGTCGAGATCAAAGAGCAGACGCAGCGCGTGAAACAGGGCAAATACCCGAAGAATCCGAA
>JAGAYQ010000346.1 GCA_017940445.1 Pyramidobacter sp.
AGCGCCACTCCAGCCGCACGCGGTCCCATACGGCATAAAGGATCAATTCATTACGTTCCGACATTGCGGCTTCACCTCCGTTCAGCATCCATGCAAAAGGCCGGCCTCAGGATTGAGGTCTCGGCCTTTTGTGCAGGGAGTGTGTCATTGTGTGTCATCTTTCGCGAGAAGAAAATAAGCGCTTGATTTATGCGCATTTAATGCGTATAATAGAGCCATCGAGAGGAGGCGTAGTAATGAAGCGGCGGGAATTCATCAAGCGGCTCGAAGCAGCGGGGTTTAGATTCAAGAGACACGGCGCCAGCCATGACATCTATGAACGAGGCAATGAGCAGGAACAAGTTCCGCGCCACGGCGACATCAATGAAAACCTGGCTAAAGCAATCCTCAAACGGCGGGGAGCGTAATGCTCTCCTATTCCTGACTATACAGAAAGGCGTGATCACCATGAAAAACATCTATCCGGTCATCTTCACTCCTGACAAAGACGGATACCTTATCGAAGTTCCTGATCTGGAGATCCTCACTCAGGGGACTGACCTTGGCAACGCCATCGATATGGCGCGTGACGCGATCAACCTGACGTGCGTCGACCTCGAAGACGACGGCGAGCCGATCCCCGCTCCGACGCCAATCGAAAAGATCGACGTCTCAAAAGGTACATTTGCCGATGTCGGCCCTGGGACCGTCTCGCTCGTCGATACCGACACGGCCGAATACCGCCGCTCCATCGAGACCAAGACCGTCCGCCGCAACGTCACCCTTCCCAGCTGGATCGACTACGCTGCCGAAAAAGCCAAAGTCAACGTCTCCAAGATCCTCCAGGAAGCCCTCATCAAAGAACTCGGACTCACACGCATACACGCTTAAACGTTTCTCGCGCACTCAAAAGGCCGTCTGCCTCAAACGAGGTCGACGGCCTTGATAATTTTTGACACTATTATTATACATCGCCTCGTTATCATAACGTTAAAATATCATTATCATATCGTTATCACTGATTTTCAGAAACGAGCACACAGCCCTGCAAGATGACCGCGCGAGCGATAGCAAGCGGAACTTCTCTACGGCGGCGGATGATCGTCGGTACGCTGAGATCAAGCTTTTTTGAAAGCCGCTTCAGCTCAGAGCCGCTGGCACGCCAGCGAATGGGGGCCGACACCTGGAGGATGTGCAGGCGGTAGGCATCCCAATCAAGCCGATGCTCGCTGCGGAACTCCGCGCCGGCTTTTTGGATAGCCGGCCATGTTGCGCGCTCGATCGGTCCTGTCACGTCGATAAGGCGAAACGTCAGTCGCGGAACAGGCCCTTCACTTCCACCGCCGCCGACAGGAAATTCTGACGACGGACGCCAGCACGCAGCCGCTTCGATCTCGGCTTCTGAAGGCGGCGGAGCGTCACCGACGATGGCGGCCAAGCCACGAGGACAACGTGACGCGACAATATCAAGAGATCGAGCCAAAAGAGTGATTTCGTCCATTCCGCCCCTCCCCAGACAAACAGTTCCTGAACGATCTTCAACAGGTATGGAAATCTATTTCCATACCGCTTATTCTTCCTCCGTGTGATCCAGATACCAGCATGCCAGCGGTAAAAGCCAGCGATCAAGTTCTTCGCGTGCTTTGTAATAGGCAGAAACGTCACCTTTTTCCAGCGCTTTATTGATGGCCGTGACATAGCCAGCGATGATCATACGGCTGCCGGGAAGATCGAGCGTGCCCTTCGTCATGACTTTTCCTCCCACGGCAGCACTTCCGCTTCCGGCACAGCATCGAGAGAGCGCAGTGCTTCGCGGTATTTCCACGCCAGCTTGCGCGCCTCGTCGCGCTCCTTTTGAAAGGCGATGCAGTCATTCAGCAGTTTGTCACGCTGCGAACGAAGTTCGTTCCTCTGTCGGATTGCGAACTCAGCAACACTTTCAAATCTCGCGGCCTGTTTTCGCGATTCGTCGCGTTCAGCGATCAGTTCTTCGACCGTTGCTCGCAGTCGTTCAAGAGCGTCCATGTGCCGCCACCTCATCGTTCTCTAAAACAATTTTCATCTCCAACTTACGAACAAATTGTGGATTTTTACAGACGCTTTCCATCAAGGATGACAAGCCCGTTTTAAAATCCATGTATCCCGATGTCACAGCGCCACCGCAGAAAAACCACACCTTGAGCGGCGCTGGCGGGTTAATTACAGCCTCTGCCGTCGATCTCGCGTTCTCTAAAAACATGTCACTAACTTCAATCCGCGTCAGCATCGCCCTTCTCCCCAAAATCAATACAGCTCTTCGAGAGCGAGAAACAACGACGCATTACCGACCTTGTTGCTTTTCTTCATACGCCGCATGCGTTTCGTCGTCCAGCCGTATTTGCTGGCAACATACCGCCAGACAACTGCTTCCTTCTGACGCCATACCGCATTCATGCGCCGCACGTCCTTCCGCGACATCGAAAAAACTGCTGATACAGGCCGGCGAGCCGGGGGCATGTCAGTCTCATCGGCAGACAGCTCCGGCTGATCCTGCTGGTTGAACTCGTACACAGGCACGTCTTCGCACATCACTTGCATTTCGCCCAAATCATCCGGTCCCATTCCGCTCACTCCCTCGTAAACATCGCTTTGCGCTTTTTCTCGCGGCGCACACGCTCGGCCGCGCCGGTGAAGCTCATCGTCGGGCCGTCATAATCCAGGTCCCAGCTGGAGCCGGGAATGCCCTGGCGGCATTTTGACACCGTGCAGATCAGCCGCGGCTTGGGCGTGATGTTCATCTGCATTTGGTATTTCTCCGGCTCCGCCTCGTCGCGAAACAGCTCAAGCGAGTAATGCGCCACGCGCGCCAGATTGTTGCCGCCGCTGGCTCGTCCGGCGAAGTCGCCCTGCCGCTGGCCGGCTTTGGCTATCTCGCTCATCTGCGACAGCACCACCCAGGTGACGCTGTAACGCTTTTGCCACGCCCGCAGCGCTTCCACACAGGCACGCTGTGCGTCCATCTCGGTTTTGTAGCCTGCGGTGGCCGTCAGGTAATCCCAGATGACCATGCCTGGCGACAGCCGCGAGACAAGGCTCTCGATATCGGCCAGGCGCATGGGACCGCCGATGATGTGAAACCTTCCGGCGTCCAGCTCGGCACGGCGGGCGCGCACCTGAGCAAACGCTTCCGGATGATCCTGAATAGCAGCCGTCAGCGACTTTTCGCCCGTTTCCGCCAATGGCAGCAGGCGACGCAGCGCGATCTGCTCTGGCGGCATATCCAGCGACAGGTACAGCACCGGCTTGCCGACCGATTTAAGATACTCTTCGCCAAAGCGCAGCGCCAGGCTGGTCTTCATGCTGCCCTCGCCGCCGATGATCGCCAGAATCTCTTTCGGCAGCACGCCGCCGCCAATGGCCGTATCAAGGCAGCCAATGCCGCTTTTCGCCAGCGGCAGCCCACTCCAGCCGCGCACAGTCTGCTCAAATCCGTCAAGCAGCGCCTCCGGCGACGTTTGCGCGCTCAGGTTCAGCCGCTGGGCAGCCGACAGCGCG
>JAGAYQ010000347.1 GCA_017940445.1 Pyramidobacter sp.
GTAAATCCCAGCGCGTCAAAATCCTTCAGTGCCCGCCCTGACTCGACGGAGCCAAGCGGCGTCCGTGATGCCCGAAGCATGGCTTCCATGTCGATCCACGGGCAGTAGGCGCGCTCCGCGTCGATCCCTTCAAGCGCCTTCGTCCGGGGATACAGCAGCTGGAATCCCAGATAGCTCATGCCCACTTCATACACGTCAGGAAAGCAGAAGCACAGGCGAAGATCCGCCTTTTCCTTCGGCTTTGTGCTTCCCCATTCGGAAGCGGCGTAGCGCGAAGGCCATTTCGCTCCGGCGATCAGCGGCCAGCGGGGATCGTCAAATTCTTCAAATCTCAAAATCGATCATCCTTCATTTATATAACATCCGCCTCGTCGGGCGAAACACGACCAAAACGATTCCCCTCAGCCCTTCTGCACGGCAATAGGGGCGCGTTCTTCCGGCACGGAATTCTCGCGCCGTTCCAGCTCGTCGGCCGCCCCCTGACGCAGGACGATGCTGACAGCCAGGATGTTCGCCAGCAGCGAACTGCCGCCGTAGCTCATGAACGGCAGCGGCAGCCCCGTCACCGGCAGCAGTCCCATGCTCATGCCGATGGACTCGAACGTGTGAAACCACAGCGACGCCGACAGCGATGCCACGAGGATCTTCGTCGCCACACTGCGCGACCTCATCGCCACCCGCATCATCCGCCAGAGGATGAACGTCAGCAGCGCCAGCAGGACGAGCCCGCCGGCAAGGCCGAACTCTTCGGCGAAGACGCTGAAAATGAAATCGGTGTGCGGCTCGGGAAGAAAGCGCAGCTTGCTCTGCGCCCCCTGCATAAAGCCCTTGCCCCAGAAATGTCCCGACCCTACGGCAATACGCGACTGGATCACATTATATCCCGCACCGAGCGGATCGAGTTCGGGATTGATGAACACAAGGATGCGCTTTTTCTGGTACTCCTTGAGCAGCATCCAGCCCGCAGGAAGCAGCGCCAAACCCGCTCCGGTGAGCGAAAGCAAAAAGCGTTTGGGCGTGCCGGCCACCATCAGCGCGGCAAAGATCATCGTCGCGTAGACAAGCGTGCTGCCCAGATCGGGCTGCACCAACACCAGCAGCGCCGAAACACCGCCAAGCGCCAGCGCCTGCGCAAAGTTTTTCAGATTCACGGGCGGAAACTGCGTCAGATGACGGGCCATCACAAACGCCACGCCGATCTTGGCGAACTCCGCCGGCTGCACGCGCAAAAAGCCCAGATCGATCCAAGACTGAGCCCCTTTTGCCCGATGCCCGAGCACGAACAGCAGGACAAGCGTGAGACAGCAAAGCGCATAGAGCACGTAAGAATGCTCCAGGAACAGTTCGCCGTCAATCCGCAGCATGACTCCAAGCACGGCAAGCGAGACGGCCCCCCAGATGAGCTGCCGTCCCGCGTAAAAACTTCCCATGCCGCCAGAGCCGCCGCCGGCTGAGTAGATCGTCACCACGCCGATACTGTAAACAGCGGCGACGGCAGCCAACAGCGGCCAGTCAAGCGCACTCAGCAGCGCCCGCCAGGAATACTGGCTTTTCATCAAGCTCTGTTTTACTCAGCCAGTCCGGCTCTTATCCTGGCAGGGCGCTTGACGCCCTTGACATGCGCCGATACAGAGATCGCACTGCGATCCCCTTCGCTGCCCAGTTTGCAGGTCAGCGAATCATCCTCGACGACCATATATTTAGTGATGACCTGAAGGATCTCCTCCTGCAGCTTTTGCATAAGGTCCGGTTCGAGCTCGCAGCGGTCGATCATGATAACAGCTTCAAGCCGCCTTTTCGCGTTGTCTTTCGATGTTTTTCTGCCAAAAAGATCACTGATCCAGCCCATATGGAGACCTACTTTCTGTTAAAGATGCTCATCAGCTTGCCGAAGAACCCAGGATCCATGTTTTCAATGTCAAGGTACTCAACTTCTTCGCCCAGGATTCGGCGCGCGATGTTCGTATAAGCCGTGCCGGCGTGCGAATTATCCGTCAGCGTCAGCGGCACGCCGTCGTTGGACGACTTGACCACGGCGTCGTCCTCGGGCACCAGGCCGATCAGCTTCATGTTGAGCACGCCAAGCACGTCGTTGACCCCCAGCATGTCACCCTTGCGCATCAGCTTCGGACGCAGACGATTGATGATCAGGTGGATCCTCTTTATGCCGCGATTCTCAAGCAGTCCCGTAGCACGATCGGCAGCACGAACGGGCGCCACATCGGGCGTCGTGACAACGAGCGCTTCGTCTGCGCCAGCGGACGCATTGCGGAAGCCCGCTTCAATGCCGGCAGGGCAATCAAAGATGACAAAGTCGAAGTCTTTTTTCAGATCGTCGCTGAGCTTTTTCATCTGCGCCTCGGTGACATCCTCTTTCTGGGCCGTCTGCGACGTGGGCAGCAGATAAAGATCATCCAGGCGCTTGTCGCGAACAAGCGCTTTTTTCAGATCACACACGCCTTTGATGACATCGACCAGGTTGTAGACGATGCGGTTTTCGAGACCGAGGATCATGTCAGTGCTGCGCAGGCCAGTGTCGCAGTCAACAATAGCGACTTTTTTGCCGAGTTTAGCCAGGGCCACAGCAATGTTGACTGCCGTCGTCGTCTTGCCGACTCCGCCCTTTCCTGAAGTTACTACGATAGTACGTCCTGCCATGGGAAGATTCCTCCTCTGACGCGATGCGTCGCTGCTTTGATGAACTGTATATTCCTGCGCATCCGCGGCGGACGCGCTTTTTACCATCTGAGCTTTCTGTTTTTTCAGCGCGGCTTCCAGTTTGCTCTTCAGCCTCGATTGAGCCTGACGTTTCCTTTTGCTGCTTTTTTTAGCCATCGCTCCTCCTGTATTTTAACTTTAACGCTCTTTTGGACGCGCGATCTCACTGGCGACGAACACGCCGCCCTGGACATAGATGCGCACGGGACGTCCCCACCAGGGAGACGCGCCCGGCTCCATCGCGTTGCTGATCATCGTGCCGATGCGCATCTGATTCGTCTGGTAGCTCATCGTCACGACGGAAGCGCTGTTGTCGCCCGCGCAGCCTGCATGGACCTGCCCGAGCAGCGAACCAAGCACGATGATCGAACCTGTGGCGTTGATCTCAGCGCCGGAATGCAGGTTACCCAGCATGAGCACATCGCCTTCATGAAACAGCGACTGGCCGGAGCGAAGCGGCGTGGTCACGATCTTCAAAGCGGAACGGGCCACCAGCGGCCGGTCGCCGCTGTCGAGCTTGAAGCCCAGGGACGAAAGCACGTCGAGCGTTTCAGGAACGGTCCCCGCCCACATCGTCACCTTCAGTCCCATCGCGAAAACGACGTCGCACAGGAAGCTCCGCAGCCAGTTCTGCGACACGGTCAATTCTTTAAAATCAATGATCAGCGGGTGATCCGTGACCAGGCTCCCGGCATCGCGAAGCTCGCTCATCACCTCGATGATCCCGGGAATCAGCGTTCCTTCAAAGGTGACGCGCAGCGCGCTGCCGCTGCCTTTGAAGCTGAGCACTTTTTTACGCGAGGATTGTTCCATTCGCTCAATTCCTTTCAGTGAATGCAAAATTGTATTTATCTCAGCTCGCCGCTGTTCTGGCCGAGCAGATATGCCAGCATCCGGCCGACGAGCGGTCCGGCCACCTTGCCGCCGCTCTCGCCGCCTTCAATAAAGCAGACGACCGCATATCGCGGTTTTGAGACAGGAGCGTAGCCCGCAAACACGGCATGGTCCTTGCCATGCGCGTGCTGGACCGTTCCGGTCTTGCCCGCCATGTCAACGCCGTCGACGACAGCGCGATGACCTGTTCCGCCCTTGGCGACCACCGCGCGAAGCCCCTGCTGAACCAGCCGCAGATACTCCGGCTTCAGCCTGGCGCTGACGCCTTTCACATCGCTCGTTTTACGAACGTGAGGGCGGTAAAACGTACCGCCGTTGGCAATCGTCGCATAGACACTGCACATCTGCAGCGGCGTGAGCAGCACATATCCCTGTCCGATCGACATGTTGACCGTGTCGCCCTTGAACCAGCCCTGACGCAGCGCCCGCTTTTTCCATTCGGGCGACGGCAGAACGCCAGACGCCTCGCCTGGCAGATCGATCCCACGGGGGCTGCCGAGCCCGAAACGGCTGCCGACTTCATCATATTTTTTCACGCCGACCTGCTGACTGGTCTCGTAAAAGTACACATCGCACGAGTCACGCAGCGCGTGAACGAACGTCTCGCGTCCGTGTCCCCGGCGCCGCCAGCAGTGATACGAATTGCTGGCCAGGTGAAAAACGCCTGGACAGGTGATCGGCGTGTTTCTGCCGACTGCGCCGGATTCGAGCGCCGCATAGCCGGTGACGGCCTTGAAGATCGAACCGGGCGAATACTGACCGTAGATCGCCCGATTGAGCATCGGGCGCGCCTTGTTGAAGTTCAGCGCGCGCCACTCGGCGCTGGAGACACCCCATGAGAGCGGGTTGGGATCGTATGTCGGATTCGAGCACATCACGATCACTTCACCGTTGGTCACGTCGATCGCAACGATCACGCCCTGGCGGTCGCCAAGCAGCTTGAAAGCGTAACTCTGAGCGCTGAGGTCGATCGTCAGCGTCAGGTCCTCGCCGATGCCGGGCATTTTTTCGTTGAGCACGCGCCGCTGACGGCCGCGCGCGTCCACTTCAACCGCCCTCTCGCCGACGGAACCGCGCAAAGTCTTTTCATAAAACTTTTCCACGCCCGCCTTGCCGATCACGTCACCGCCGATATAGCCCTTGTCTTCGTCCGGCTCGGCGCTGCGAAGCTCGTTTTCCGAGATCTCGCCGACATAGCCGACGATATGCGAGGCCAGCGGCCCGGCGGGATAGCTGCGCCGCCATACAGGCAGGGGAAAAAGCTCTTCGGGAAAACCGGGATCTTCGAGAAGATTCGTCATCTGCAGCATCGTCAGGTTCGAGACGAGCGAGATCGCCCGGTACGGCGCCCAAAACAGGCTTTTGATGCGCCGCTCCAGCGTTTCCGGATCATGAGGCAGATGCGCCCGCTCCAGTGAGGCAAGGAATTTCTGCCGCACCTCGTCTTTTCGCAGGTCGAGCGGATAGCCCATGATGTCGAACGTCATCACATTCAGCGCCAGCGGCAGCCCGTTGCGGTCATAGATCTGACCGCGGGCCGGCGGAAGGCGCAGCAGACGGAGCCGGTTTTTCAGCGCCAAACCGACATAACGGTCGGCCCAGAGAACTTGAAAGAGCACCAGCGCGATCGCCAGCAGCGCGAACGAACCGGCCATGCAGAAGCGCCAGAAATTCAGCCGCGTGTCTGAAAGCGAGCGCTGCGTGCTGCGCTCATAATTCTTCGTCATAGCTGTATTGCCTTGTCAAAGAGACGGCCAGGACGGCAGCGCCGGTGAAAAGCCACTGCGCGCCCGTGATCGTCAGCAGCCGCCCGGACGTGACGCTCGCATCCCAGAAGATCAGCCGGAACGGCGTCATCAGCAGACAGAGCGCACCGTGAATCACAAGATACGGCGTCATCTTCCGCCCGTCGGTCGGAACTTCATACCAGAACCAGCGCGCGGCAAACACGGCCAGCGCATACAGCGCGGCGCACAGACCGGGCACGCCGATCCACCGCAGATCGGTCAGCAGGCCGCCGGCCACCGCCGCGGCAAGCCACGGCCAGGGGGCATCGGGCTCACGCGAACGGGTCGAGCAGTCCAGCAATGCGACGGCAAAGAACTCCGGCGCGAGGAACGTCTGTGTCATCAGGATCTGTACGAGATCCTGAACATACCAGCACAGCGCAAGGATGAGAAATATCTTCATGATCCCGATCCTCCCGCCGCAAAAACATACTGGATCCTGAACAGGTCCGCGCCCGTCTTCACACGATATTCA
>JAGAYQ010000348.1 GCA_017940445.1 Pyramidobacter sp.
CGTCCGATGCGGGCTGCCAGCAGCGGCGATGAGGTGGTCATGTCGATGACCAACTTGCCGGCGGAAAATCCAGCGAACAGTCCGTTTTCGCCGAAGTAGACCTGCTCAACGTCTTTCGGATAGCCGACGATGGTGATGACGGCGTCGCACTGCTTCATCACCTCGGCGGGCGTGTCGGCCCACTGGGCTCCGGCGGCGACCACCGGGTCGGCGCTCTTTTTCGTGCGGTTGTTGACGACGAGTGAAAAGCCTGCTTTCATCAGGTTGCCTGCCATTGAGCGTCCCATCACGCCCATGCCGACGAATCCGATTTTTTTCAGTGTCATTGCGTATTCGCTCCCTTGAAAAAAAGTGTTATTGGTGCTGAAACTGGCTCCAGTATAGCACGTTTAGCGGGAAAATTCCTTTTGCCTGGCGCGCCCGGGGAAAAAGAATGATATAATGACGGAAATTTGCGAACATTTTGAGACCGGAGGCGCATCTCTATGGAATTTCGACTGAGCCAAAAAGCCGTGCATCTTCGCCGCTGCATGATGGACGCGTTCCACCTGCGCAACGCGACTGATATGATCTTCTTCAATGCCGGGCAGCCGGCGGTGAGCATCCTCCCCGCGGCGATGCTGCGCGAGGTGTGGGACGACATGCTGACCAGCGAGCCCCAGGTGCTGGCCTACCCGAGCGCGCGCGGCGACGAGGAGTTTTTGCAGGCTGTGGCCGAGCGCATGGACCGCCTCGGCGTGGCGCCGGGCGTGAAATCGTCGCAGCTGATCGCTACCAACGGCGGCACGGGCGCGGCCGATCTGCTCGCGCAGCTGTTCATCGACCCGAATGACCTGGTGCTGACGGAGACGCCCACGTTCCCCGAGACGCTCGACTGCTTCTACAAGGATTATGCCCGCCTTGCCGGCGTGCCGATGGATGAGGACGGCCCTCTGCCCGACGAGCTGGAAAAACTCGTCAAAAAGGAGACGCCGCGCTTCTTCTACGTCATCCCCAATTTCCAGAACCCCACCGGCCGCTGCACGTCGCTCGAGCGCCGCAAGGCGATCGTCGCGCTGGCCCGCAAGTACGGATTTTTCATCGTCGAGGACGATCCCTATCACGAACTCAGCTTCGACGCCGCGCCGCCTGCGTCGTACTATTCGCTGGCGCCTGACTGCACGATCTATATGGGCAGCCTTTCGAAGACGGTCGCGCCCGGCGTGCGCACCGGCTGGCTGATCCTGCCCGAGTCGGTGATGGAGCGCGCCGCGATGCTGCAGAAGGCGACCGTGCTCAGCTATCCGGCCGTCATCCACCGCGCCATGGCCCGCCTGCTGCGCCGTCCTGATTTTGACGCGCACGTCGACGAGCTGCGGCTCGACCTCAAGCGCCGCTACGAGCTGCTGACGAAGCATCTGAGCGCGGCCGTCCATCCCGAGCAGATGACGTGGGAGACGCCGCTCGGCGGCATGTTCCTGTGGTGCCATCTGCACACCGGCGAGAACGCGATGGACTTCGCCACACGCGTGCGCGACAAGCATCGTGTTGCCTTCTTCCCCGGCGTCTGCTTCACGCCCGACTACACCGGCGAGGAGCATTCCGTGCGCTTCACGTTCGCACGCCAGACCGACGAGCAGCTCGCCGAGGGCGTGCGCCGCATCGCTGCCGCGCTGAACGAGAAAGCATAAGGAAACGCTGATAAAATACGTCATCTCCTGCGAAACGCTGCCCGAGGGGCTTCTCCACCGTACGGAAGTACGCCTAGATGCGCCCCTTCCGGGCAGGTTTCTTCGGATCTGACGCATTTTCTCAGGTTTCCTGTGCGCTCGTATAATTCTGCATAATGGGATTAAATCAGCGTTTCCTTAAAACTGAATGCTGCAATAAAAATACATAATAATCGCCGCCGGGCGACGCCTGTTCCTTTCCATAGGCCTTCGCGGGAAGGGATGGGCGCTTTTTTATCCGGCGGCGCAGGGAGGAAAAAAATGAACTACTTTACGTTTAAAGAGCCGTACATGGAAAACGGCCGAAAAGTGCTGGAATTCGGCATCCTGCCGGAAAAGTGGTGCACGTTCAACTGCGCCTACTGTCCCGTCAGCCGGCAGATCGCCCACCACAGGACGAACGAAGTGCATCATTTCGAGCCGGTCGAAGACTCGCTGGCAGAGCTCGCTCGACGCGTCCTCGGTTGCGCGCCCGACCTGCTCTTCATCAACTCGAAGGGCGAGGCGCTCTATTCCGACCGGCTGCCCGAAGTGATCGGATTCTGCCACGATCTCGGCCTGCCCGTGCGCCTGCTGTCAAACGGCTATCCTTATGGCGAAGAGCGCTTTGCCGCCGTTGCAGCGACGTGCGAAGAAGTCATCGGCGAGCTCAAAAGCGGCCGCGAAAACGTGTTCCAGCGCATTCAGCGGCCCGTGGCCGGAGCGACGCTCGGGCAGTACGTGCGCGGCATGGCAGCGTTCCGCACACGCTATCAGGGACGGTTCATCCTCGAGATCACCGTCGTGAAAAAATTCAGCGACGACCCCGAGTCGATCGCATTCTTCCGCCGCGCTGTCGCCGCCGTCCGCCCTGACGAGCTGCGCGTGATCACCGTCGAGGACGAACCGTTTGCCCGCACGCTGGCCGTGAGCGCGGAGAAGCTGGAAGAGGTCAGGATGAGCCTTCTGGAAGCTCGTGACAGCGGCGC
>JAGAYQ010000349.1 GCA_017940445.1 Pyramidobacter sp.
ACCTTCGACCCGAATGCGATGCATCTGGGCACGGGCATCGATCTGCATCCCGGTGCCGTGCGCTTCTACAAGGAAAAAGGACTCATCAAATAAAGAGGAGTTGCAATCAAAAAAAGTCCTTATGTGACACAATGCCCGATCCCCTTATGCTGCTGGGTATCGGGCATTTATGATAATATGTTTGCATCTTGAGCGGATCATCATAGATCATCACGAACAGGGGGACGTTCACCATGAGCGAAAAAAAGTTTTCTCCGGGGACGATGCGCTCTCTGAGCGGCTTTCCGCGCGCGCTGGCCTACCTGTGCGGCGCAGTGCTGACGATCGTCACGTTCTACACGGCGTTCCGCGGCGTCTTTCTGCCGCTCGTGCAGCGGTCGATCCACCTATGTCTGCTGCTGGCGCTGACTTTCCTCTGGTATCCTGCCGGAGAAAATTCGCCGCAGGACCGGCCGTCGGCGCTCGACTGGCTGTTCACGGCCCTGTCGCTGGCCGTGCTGGCATGGACGCTGTACAGCAATCACCGCTACATGACGCGCATCCCCTACTACAGCAAAGTCTCTGCCATCGACATGACGGCCGGGACCGTGCTGACGCTGCTGGTGCTCGAGAGCGGCCGGCGCACGCTCGGGCTGTTCATAGCCGTTCTCGCCGCCGGCCTGATCGGCTACGCCTTCGCCGGTCCGCTGATGCCGCAGATGTTCGCTCATCAGGGCGTGTCGTTCTCGCGTTTTATCGACATCATGTACATGACCGATATGGGGCTGTGGAACTCGCTGATGGGCACGTCGGCAACGCTGCTGTTCATCTTCATCGCCTTCGGCGCGGCGCTTCAGGCGACGAACACCGATACGCACTATATGGACATCAGCCTGGCGCTCGCCGGCTCAAAGCCCGGCGGACCGGCCAAGGTAGCCGTTCTCAGCAGCGCCGCGATGGGGACGATCTCCGGCAGCACGATCGCCAATGTGGTCAGCACCGGCACGCTGACGATCCCGCTGATGAAAAAGACGGGCTACTCGCCCGAAGAAGCCGGGGCGATCGAGACGGTCGCCTCCGCCGGCGGGCAGATCATGCCGCCGATCATGGGCACAGGCGCGTTCATCCTTGCTGACTTCATCGGCCGCCGCTATTTCGACATCGTCCAGGTATCGGTTCTGCCGGCGCTCCTGTTTTACGCCACGCTGTGGTTCTTCATCGACCTGAAAGCTCGAAAAAAGGGGCTGCTCGGCGTACCGCAGGCAGAACTGCCTTCGTTCCGCAGGGAGATGAGACGATACTGGCACATGTTCCTGCCGATTTTGCTGCTTCTGGGACTGCTCTGCTTCGGCTTCACGCCGTTTTTGTCAGGCGCGGCCTGCTGCGCACTGATCCTCGTGCTTTCACTCGTCAGAGCCGACACGCGTCTGTCGCTGCGCGGCTTCTGCAAGTTCCTCGAAGACTGCTCGCTCAGCGTCTCGAAGATCGCAGGCGTGATCGGCTGCGCGGCCATCATCGTGGCGATGATCAACACCACGGGGCTGATGCTCAAATCGACAGCGATCATCCTCTACCTGTCGCGCGGCTCACTGATCGCGACGATCGTCATCGAAGGACT
>JAGAYQ010000350.1 GCA_017940445.1 Pyramidobacter sp.
CGCGTTTGCCCTTTTCTGCCTGTTCTCGGCAGCATGTAGCGCGAAGGACGCCGCCGAGCTGGCCCGCTCGGGGTCCGTTGAGGAAGTCAGGGAGGCCATTGCCGCGGGAACGTTCGTCGTCAATCCCGAAAAAGGCACGTCGCCGCTGAAAAACGCCATCACCGGGGGCAACGTGCCCGTCGTCGAGTTCCTGCTCTCGGCCGGCGCCGACGTGAACTACGGCAACCACACTGCACTGATGGAAGCCGCCCGCTGCGGCGCCGACGCCCAGCTCGTCAAAATGCTGCTTGCCGCCGGCGCGAACGTGAACGCGCGCGACTCGGATGAACGGACCGCCCTGCATCACGCCGTGAACGGCAAGTGCTCGATCGAGGTCATCGACGCGCTGCTCGCCGCCGGCGCCGAGGTGAACGCGCAGAATAAAAACGGGCTGACGCCGCTGATGCATGCGCTTTCCGGCGAAAAACCGGAGTCCTTTGCAGCCGCCAGACACCTGGCCGCCAAGGGCGCCGACCTGAACGTGCTCGACAAGTTCGGCCGCAACGCGCTGCACCATGCCCGCGGTCACGAACGCGTGGCCTGGCTGCTGGAGCAGGGCGTGAAGCCCGTCGTCAGCACGAGCGGGTTGACGGCCGCGATGAGCTGCATCGATGACGCCGAAAGCGTGAAACTTCTGCTCGATGCCGGCGTCGATGCCAATGCCGCCACGCAAAACGGCAACACGGCGCTGATGTACGCGGCCGGACACCGCGTGCCCGCCGCCGGAAAGCTGCTGCTTGAACGCGGCGCGGATGTGAACGCCGCTGATGCCAAGGGCTGGACTGCGCTGATGTACGCGGCGGAAACAGGCTCCAGCGACATGCTGATGCTGCTCATCGAAGCCGGCGCGAACGTCAACGCCAAGGATGCCGCCGGCTGGACCGCGCTCACACACTCTGCGGCCATCGGCACCACGCAGTATTTCCAGCCGCTGCTGAAGGCCGGCGCGACCGTGCAGGCCGCCTTTGAGAGCGCGAAAGAAAGCCAGAGCGGCAACAGAGTCCGTGCCAGGACGAAAGAGCGCCTTGAGAAAATGGCCGCCAAGATGGGGAAATAAGACGTATCGTCAGATGAAACAGCGCACCGTCCTGCCAGTTCCCGGACTGAACGCGGCGATGCGGAAATAAAGGAGGACCTATGAGAGACTTTTCTTCCGAATACCAGAGCAAAAAGACCACCGCCGCCGAGCTGGCGGCCCGCGTGGGGGACAACTGGCTGATCGCCATGGACGCAGCCGCCTCGCAGACGCCCGCGATCATGGCCGCGATCGAAGCTCGCGCCCGTTCCGGCGGGCTGAGCGGCGTGCGCGTGCAGAGCCTGCTTGACGTGTACCCGATGGGCATGTTCGCCGACAATTCGCTGTTCGGCAGGATGACCAGCGTGTCGTGGTTCACCGGCGGCGGCGCGCGCAAGGCCGTCAACGGCGGCTACGGCGACGTGATCCCCACCTATTACCGCGACCTGCCCGGCCACATCCGCAGAGGCTACGAGTACGACGCGTTCTGCGTCTCCGTCTCGCCGATGGACAAGCACGGCTATTTCTCGCTCGCGACAACCTCGTCGTACAGCCCGGCAGTCATCGAAAAGGCCAAACGTATCTTTCTGGAGGTCAACGACCGCCAGCCCCGCGCCGTGTGCGGTGCGCAGGTCCACATCAGCCAGGTCGCCGGCCTCGTCGAAGTGAGCCAAAAGCTGCCTGTGCTGCCGCCCGTGAAGATCGATCCGGTCAGCGAAACGATCGGCAATCTGATCGCCGAACGCATCGGCGACGGCGCCTGCATCCAGCTCGGCATCGGCGCTATTCCCGAGGCCGTCGGCGCGGCGCTGAAGAGCAAGCACGACCTGGGCATCCACACCGAGCTGTTCACCGACTCGATGGTCGAGCTGATCGAATGCGGCGCCGTCAACAACAGCAAAAAGACCATCCACCGCGGCCAGTCGGTGACGACGTTCGCGTTCGGCTCGCAGCGCATCTACGACTTTATCGACGACAACCCTGCGATGCTGATCATGCCCGTGGAGTACGTCAACGATCCGGCCGTGATCGCGCAAAACGACAACGTCGTCTCGATCAACTCGGCGCTCGAGGTCGATCTCTGGGGCCAGGTGTGCGCCGAGTCTGTCGGCACCCGTCACGTCTCAGGCACGGGCGGACAGGTCGACTATGTGCGCGGCGCGTGCCAGTCGCGCGGCGGCAAGAGCTTTATCGCCTTCACCTCCACGGCCAAGGACGGCGCGATCAGCAAGATCAAGTCGATCCTCACGCCCGGCGCGGTCGTCTCCACCAGCAAGAACGATGTTGACTACATCGTCACCGAATACGGCGTCGCTCACCTGCGCGGCCGCTCGCTCTCAGAGCGCGCGCGCAGCCTGATCGCCATTGCCCACCCGAACTTCCGCGACGAGCTGACGTTCGAGGCGAAAAAGCGCGGCATCCTGATTTAAGCGCGTAAGCGCGCCAATTCACGTTTCAATTCAAAAGTCTGACACAAAGATACAAAGGCCCAAAGAAAATCAAAAACTGAGTTTTTTGAGGAAAAGCATCCGCGCTTGGCGTAGACGTTGAAATGCTGATCGCCCGCGGCGCGGACGTGAACGC
>JAGAYQ010000351.1 GCA_017940445.1 Pyramidobacter sp.
GCTACGCAGTGTCGTATGACGAGATGGGACAGGGCAGCATCGGCCTGGGCGCGCCCATCCTCGACGCGAAGGGCGTCGCCGTCGGTGCGCTCAATCTCTCCGGCCCCGTCAGCCGCCTTACCGACAGCGTCGTCAGCCGCGGCATCGACAGCCTGATCGACGCCGCCAAGCGCATCTCTGAAGAATTGCGAGCAAAGAGCTGAACACAAAAAAATCTCTCCGAAAGGCCGCTTTCGGAGAGATTTTTTTGTATCGGTCATAGAGCTGCGGCGTCACGCCTGGCGCCGGTCATCCAGCCGAGGACGAACGCGGCGGCCGTGAACGGGACCCAGCTCATCGTCCACGGCGACAGCGGCAAAGCGGCGTAGAACTTTTCAAACAGCGGCGCGTTCAGCCCCAGCAGCTTCACATACGAGTGGAACGAGCCGACCGTTCCCAGCGCCGTGGCGGCGATCAGCGCCCATTTCAGCGCGAAGAGGCCGCGCGGCGACTGCCAGTTGGGCCAGAAGCCGTAATACAGCGCCAGCGCGATCGTGGCCGGGTAGCAGGCGTCGATGACGGGCGAAAGCAGCGTGACGATCGCGTCGATGCCGTTCATCGAGACGGCGCAGGCCATCGCGCAGGTGAGCAGGCAGATCGTGCGGTACGACGCGCGCCCGCCGAGGATCTTCTCCCACAGCGAACCCGTGGAGGAGATGATGCCGATCGTCGCCGTCAGCGAAGCCGTCGCCAGCGCGACGAGGAAGATCGAGCCGCCGAGCGCGCCCCACAGCACCACGACCATCTGCACATACGTCGCCGAGAGATTGAGCCGGATCGTGCCGCCCGTGTTTGCGCCCGCGATCATGTGTCCGAAGTGGGCCAGCCCCAGCAGCCCTAGGCCGACCACGCCGATGGCGAGCAGATTGCGGCTGACGCGGCTTTTTTCGATGCCCGCGTTCTCGATGCCGTGCACCAGCACCAGCCCGTAGGTGAGCGCGCATTGCAGATCGCCCACGGCGTAGGCGGCGAGGAAGCCGTGCACCGTCGCGTTCTCGCTGAACACCGGCGGCACGCGCGGCGCGATCGGCGTGGCGATGCTCTGCACGATCACGGCCGTGACGATGCACAGCAGCACAGGGAACAGCACGCGTCCGACGCGCTCGACCACCTTGCCAGGGCTGGAGACGAAGGCGAACGCGGCCACGTACATGACGACGTTGAACGCCAGTTCCGGCAGCCGGCTGCCGAACTGCCAGCCCAGCAGCTGCACCACGCCTGCCCACAGCGCTGCTGTGATGCGCGGCAGCATGAACAGCGGCCCGAGCACGAGGATCAGCACGACGATGAAGCCCAGACCGAAGCGCGGCGCGGCCCGGCGGATCAGCTCGAGGAACGTGCCGCGCCCGCGCGCCAGCGCCAGATAGCCCAGCCAGGGCAGAAAAATGCCCGACAGGAACACGCCCAGATACGCCGCATACACCGACGTCCCGGCATCCGCGCCCCACGTCACGGGGTAGAGCAGACAGCCCGCCCCGAAGTGCATGGAAAACAGCCCGCCGCCCATGACGAGCAGCTCTTTAACAGTCAAGTCTTTTCTCATGAAAACAACACTTCCAAATTAGGATACTGATACTGATGCGCGGCCTTCGGCGCCGCAAAACCGCAGAGGCTCACGCGCGCGGATGAGGCAGATGCGGCAGATGCACTCGCGACAGCGACACCAGCGCGATCGCCGCGAAGATGCAGACGCAGCCTGTCAGCTCCGGGACAGTGGGTGACAGCCCTGCGAACAGCCCCGTGAGCGCGACGCCCGAGACGATCTCCAGCGACGCCATCAGGCTCGTCACCGAAGCGGGCACATACTGGAGCGATGTGTAATACAGCGCGTAGCCGATCAGACAGCCCATCACCGTCGGCACGAGGATGAGCATAGCCACATACGGCGTGATGCCGGCGAACTCGCCCCACTGTCCGTTGGCGGTGATGTACAGTCCTGTCCAGAGGATGCTGCACAGGTGCGAATAGAAGAAGAACGCCCAGCGCGTGATGCCGCCTTTGGTGACGGTGGCGCGCACCAGCAGCGTCTGGCCGGCCAGGCCGATGACGGCGACGACGCCCCAGAAGAC